>CP128858.1 GCA_030388725.1 Prodigiosinella aquatilis | reverse complement strand
ATTGAGCCTCTATTGAGCGAAAGTAGTGAAGAAATTGAAGATGATGAGTGAAAACACAATGTCGGAAGGTTCGCCTTTTTTCGTTCTGGCCCTGTCTGTTTTTCCGATTTGCCCGCTGAATGTCCAGGTCCTCCAGTCGGGTGTTATGGTAAATACGAGCGACCGGCTAAAACAAGAAAAAGCCGCCCATTGAGGCGGCTTTTTCTCTAGTAACCAATTCTTTTTAGCTCTTCCGATAGGCGCTTAAGGCTCGCATCAAGAAACGCTTCATTTTCCTTCAGTTCTTTTTTCATTAGTTCTGTGTGACGTCCTAACTCTGGATTATCTATTGCACGACTTACAGGGAATTCATCACTTGATGAAAGCCTTCCATTTTTACTGTAGTCCATGGCTATGCAGACTAGCGTAGATGGTAAGAAAAGCGGAGCGCCGTGTGAGCTGGCTGATCAGGTGTATGTACTCAGATTTGACTTCGGCATAGTCGCCACCAATACATGAACCGCATGCATAGTAGTCCTTTTCGAAGATGTGAACGTTTCCTTCGTGATCTTCAAATTCCTCATCAAACGTTCCTTTCTTCACTGCTCTAGGCAAATTGGCATCGCTTATCGCTTGGTTGACATTTTTTTCCGCCTGCTCTGCAAGCATCTTCATGACCGAGACAGACGAGGATGCATCCCACAGTTGAAAACTTATTAAATAATCTAGAAGGGCCACATCCGTTTCCCCTGTTGGTTGGATGAAAGAGATAGCAATTACGCTAAATGGTGTTAACCAAACCCGTGGATTTCTTACGGGAACATATTTTTGACCGTAAGGCTGGATAATACGAACAAGATACTAAATCGACACGGGTTTAACAGAAACCTCCGAGTCGTTTAAGACGGTTTAAAAGAGAGGTGTCCATGAGCAGTAAACCTTATCTCACTACTTTAAAATAATTAGCGTAAAAGTGACTGGAGGCATAGTACAAATCAAAATGAAATCAATATGATTTAACTTTGATATCAATTTAATATTACTTTTGTTGTATCCCTCCCCCCCTTAGGCTCAAGGTGAGTATTTCCATAACGGAAAGCGGTCACTTTCATAAGGCCCCATGAAAAGAGATGCTGCTTTCATAAGAATGCATCACAGTCAGTACATAATTCATCCATAATGACCGTCGGATACCGCAAGTTACGCTGAAAATTATGAAAGTGACCGCTTAACGTATGCCTTTTATGAAAGTAACCGCCTTTCTTGCCGTAATTTATGAATGTGACCGCTTTTAAGAAGATGCGAGTCCAAGTTTCGGTGAGCGGGTATGGATTATGAACATGATTTCCCTCCCCTTTTTCGTCTCTGTGTAATCTATGTAGCCAATTTTCTTCAAATCAGTCATTGCTCGGCGTATCGTGGCGTTTTGATCTTTAACTTGAGATTCCATCGCCAGACGCTCCCGGAGACGTTTCATTGAAATAAACAATGTAGATGGGGGCATACTTTCAAAGTACACATACAGGGACTGCGCTGCTTCTTTACGGGATAGCTCAGAAAGAGCTTTAAGACCCAGTAAAACCTTGTGGTCGTATCTGTAAAGTTCCCAAAGGCTTGGATCCCCAACAATTTCGACCAGATCAGCATCCATATCTAACACCGCACGTTGAACCAGATGCGTCACCAGGGAGCGTTTGCCATCTTTGCTGCGAAATGCCAGGGTAACACTCGATAAATTGAACAGAGAGTCGCTGAGACGCGTTCTGGCACGTCCGTTGATGTCTGTGGGCTTCAAACCACACATACGTGCAAACTCAGAAAACGGTAAGGTTATCTTTTCACTGGAATAACCGTATTTTGAAAAGGCAGAGATGATCCCTATCCATGTTTTGAAATCAGTGGACATACCGAGCTTGGCGCCCTGAATCTTGATATTTGTATACCCTTCTTGCCTGGCTACCTCCAAGCTGGAAAGTTCTTCTGACGCATCAATCAGAAATTCCCGCTTCCCCTTTTCCTTAGGTGAAACAGGGGTAAACACGCTCAATCTAAGTAGTGCTACAGGCTGGACAGTTTTGCTGCTGTTCGGGATCAGTTCATAAGCTGTGCCTGAATCTTTCTTAATGATCGCGAATGGACTTTCTGGTGGATTGATATCATTAGAGTTTTCCATTTATCCACACCATATTTGAAATTTAAGAACTATTTATGAAAGTAACCGCCTAAAGGTTATGAAAATAACCGCCTTTATTATGAAAGTAAACGCTAAATTTATGAAAGCAACCGCTTTTTTTATGAAAGTAACCGCTCTAAGTGCCGATTTGACTATTGTTTTCAATAGAATACGAGACTGGTGATCTGTTTTTCTTTTATATGATCTGATTATGATCTTAAGAATTGTAATATCAGGTGTATATGTGGATAACTTATTGATACAGAAGACTCTGACTAGATCCAGTCTTGAGTTCGGAACGGATTAAAGGGATCTTCTCCTATTCATTCACCATCTTTCGTTGCTGTAACGCCCAAAATTTTCACTGTTGGCTTAACCGAAACCGTCGATATCAGGAAACAAAGTTAACTGGCGTACATCAAAGCTATCTTCGCAGTCAACTTCCTGCCATTTTCATAGCCATAGCCCTGATGCCAAGCGTTAAGTAGCAGATCTCTTTCATAATCACGCATCGTCACATCAGAAGGTGCCTCTTCCCAGCGTCTTTCTTTCATGAGACGGCGATATGCTGAACTATGTATTGCCCAGCATCACCCTGCCCTCTCCACATGTATACACTTCGTCTGTCACCCGAATGGTCATCAATAATTTCCAAAATCTCTCTAAATTTACTGGGGGTATATATTTCACCAAACAACACAGTCTGAGTTTTATGCACTTTTTTAACGATTATTATGCATCTAAAAAACAATCAATTTAATATCATAATGATAGTGTTTTAAGTGTTAAAAGAAACGATAGAGAACCATCGTCTAGTCTTTCTTCCCACCAATCATTGCTCCTTCATTAAGTACATGCCGGATCCCGATGTTAATCAAGGCTGCGCGCGAAAGACCTAGGTCTCCTGCTTTCTGGTCTAATTGGTCAATAATATCTGGGGTGATAGTTAACGTGATTTGTTGTTTTTTCCCTTTAATGACCCCTTTCTTTTTGGCTGACTGGCCATCTGGAGCACCTTCGATGAAAGCATCTAATTTAGCATTGGCTTCATTTGTTTTTTTTGGTGGTTTGGTAATTGCCATTTCATATCACCTTAATATTAATATGATGTTTTATTGATTGTTAAATAGGATGCTTATGAGGGTGGTGAGTTCCTGATTAGCTTTGGCATCTTGTGGCTTATATTCAAAGACGCATTGGCCTGAACCCGCAGCATTAGAGAATGCTTTACGGCCAACAATGTGATCAGGGATAAACTCAAGCTCTGGGTAATCGGTAAAGATGGCTGCAGCTTCTCTATTGTCTATGGAGTTACGATTTGCATCTGCTACGTTAATGATTGAGTAAGCTTTCAACCCGTCCCGCACACTCCGTGCCTCTGTAATTAGGTCCGAAATGTCCTGCAAAGCCCATACATCAAAACTGCCTGGGCGGTAGGGAACCAAAAGGACATCTGTTAAAACGAGTGCTGCACGCAATGCTGTTGAGTCCCTGCCGCCAGCATCAATAATCACATCATCATACTTTGCTTTTTGCTGCATAAGTTGTGAGCGCAGAATTGGGCCATCGGCATAAGCCGAGCATGCGATACCAGGTTGGATATCGTTTTGTGCTCTTATGCTGATTGCTGTCTGTGCTGTCTCCTGCCGGTCAGCATCAATAAGTAGGACATCACGGCCTTGCATGGCTCTGGCGGCAGCAATATTCACTGCAAGTGTTGTTTTCCCTACACCACCTTTAGTATTCCCAACTGTAAGAATCATTTTTTACCCTCATTTTAATATTAAAATGCTGTGCTTATGATGTTCTTATACTAGCAGTAAAATATCTTTTTAAACCAGCATTTTCTTAGATAATCATTATAAAATAATATCATTTTAATCTTAATGTGATTTGTTTTTGATGTGTAACTGATTGCTAGCTAGATAAAGAAAAATTTCTTGCATGGGTTAACTGGGCTAGATGCAATTGCTATTGCATCAGAGTCACTTTTTCTACACTTAGGTGGCTCTTCGATAGCCTCAGTTTTTAAATTACTATTTAAAAGTATTCCAAGCATAAAACTCCCGTCCGAACATGCTGTGCGAATTGGGTGGTGTGGGCCGAGTAGAAGCACAATCCAGATTTTGAATGTTGAGATGGATTAATGGTATGTAAGTTATTTTAATATCATTACAATATTAAAAAAGTATGATTTAACAATCATAATAATTTTTATTTAATATCGTATTGCCGCTAAGATTTACACGCAGAGAGAGAAGAGTCAACGAATCGAGGCAACCGGTAAATCCGACCATCTGGTGGTGTAAGCAGGGGAGAGCATGTCACGTTTCATCTGCCATTCGGGTGCAATCCCTCTTCCATAAGGTCACCGCTATGCAAGCCGATATCGTTCATAGAGTTTCCAATCGCCCGGATGAAGAACGTGGAGGATTTTTTCTTTACACAGTAATCGTTCAGATCCAGTTCTGCGTCGGCGTAGTCGGCACAAGGGCTGGGAAATCCGGCGGGGCATCGTTCAATAAACAGAGGCAACGAAACCTTCACCGGATCAACGGCGGCGGGAGTGATGTGTAGCATGGCAACTCCTTTTAATAATTCTGTATATAATTACAGTAGTATTGGTGTGAAAAATCCGACTTGCAAGCGCCGCATGGCTTATTTTAACTAGCTCTCTGTTTTCTCAGGCGGAAAAAATTCGTGGGTATATTCTTTGAACAAAATGCATCCCATCTCCAATGACTACAATTTTGATGATTTAATAATACTCATAATGAGTAATTTTAATTGCTAATGGCCGTTTTGGGGTTATTATATTTACTCAATTTGAGTAAATATAAGGGTGTGTCATGAAAAAGATGGGTTGTGACGACGGTTCGACGAACGTAAAACTGGCCTGGCGGGACGGCGATGAAATCTGTACTTCTGTCTCGCCGAATTCGTTTAAAGCGGGGTGGAAGGTCGCCGGGATCGGCAGCAGCGAAACGTATAACTATGAAATTGACGGTCTGAAGTACTCCTTTGACAGCGTCAGCCATCAGGCAATCAATACCACCAACATTGAATACCAGTATGGCGACACAAATTTACTGGCCGTACATCATGCGCTGCTCACCTGCGGCTTGCCGCCTCAGCCGGTGAGCCTGACCGTCACCTTACCCATCAGCGAGTTCTATACCAGCGACTGTCAGCATAACGAGGCCAACATACAGCGTAAAATAGACAACCTGCTGCGGCCGGTAAGGCTGAACAAGCGCGAAACCTTCACCATCGCGCACGTTGACGTCATGCCGGAATCGTTGCCTGCCGTGATATCGCCGCTGGAACGTGCAGGGGTAGGGGCGCTGGAAACCTCGCTGGTTATTGATCTGGGGGGAACGACGCTCGATGCCGGTGTCCTGGTGGGGCAGTTTGAAGATGTCAGTGCCATTCAGGGCAATTCTACGATCGGCGTATCGATGGTGACACAGGCCACACTCACGGCACTGCGTATGGCCAACAGCGACACCAGCGCCTTTGTGGCTGATCAACTGATACAGCGACGGCATGACCGCGAATTTGCTGCCACAGTTGTCAACGATGAGTCAAAAGTGGACTATGTGCTGGACATGATAAGTTCGTCCATCGAGCGACTCGGGGAACGGGTGGTCAATGAGCTATCGGCGTACCGCCAGGTGAATCGGGTTTGGTTGGTGGGTGGCGGAGCGTCGCTGATTGAAGCTGCCGTGCGCCGTGCCTGGAAACTGGCACCCGATCGTATTGTGGTGGTCAATGAACCCCAGACGGCGTTGGTTCGCGAACTTGTTTTACTTTAATTCCAAGGAGCGCTATCCGTGGCCGACAAACGTAAGAAACTGACCGTCTATTTGCACCCTGAAGACGATAATCAGGATGCCAGGGCGATGGAGATTATCGAGTCAGTTCCCCTGCGCACCCGTGGTGATTTTTTCCGGGCGGCTATCGTGGGCGGAAGCGCGTTATACCAGCTGGATAAGCGTCTGCCGTATCTGCTGGCCATGCTGTTCGATGGCCAGCTGACCGCCGGCCAACTGGTGGGCATTATTCAGCAGACGACGGGATGGCAACCCTCGACGGCCAGCATTCAGGACGTCATTGCCGCCTGCGCTGGCCAGGAGCCTGCGCCCTCCGTGCTTCCTGAACCCGCCGGCAGTGCGGACGGGGAAGGGCAGGCCCGCAATAATTTCAAACGCATGCTGAAAAAAGACTGAAGCCCTCTGGCGTGCCGGATGATTTATGGAGAGAACCATGTCATTGATGCTGTTGTGCAAAGGGATAATCGGACTGGAGGCGCTGACGGGCAGGGCTCGCAAAAGCGCGGCGGAGTGGTGTTTTCTCATCAGTTGCCTGTTTATTGTGCCGTTGCTGATATTTGACGGATTTAGTGTGCCCCTGAAGATACTCCTGCAGTTGTGCTGGGCGATCGTGGTAGTACGCGCCGCCTTTCTGGCATCTGAAACCTGGAAGAAAAACCGTAAGTAAAACCGATCTTTGTTTTCCGCCGGCCTGCGTGCCGGTTTTTTTATGGCTACATCAGGCCGGGAGTGTGCGGTTTTTACATCAGCTGCGGACGATATGACGCTTCCTCGTCGCGGCTGTTCGTTCCTCGCGGTGCTGCGGTACGCCTCAGCCGAGCCTGCGGCGAGCGTTGCGGGTTTTTACAGGGTGGACTTTTTTACCGCTTTTCGACATTCTCAAGACGACGGCCGGTCTTGCTGGACATGACGCTGAGACGCTTGCTGAGTGCGAACTGATGACGTTACTGGCATTGCGAAAGATCAACCATCTGAAAGCCGGAAGAGCATTAGCGGATTAATTATAAAATCGGGTTGGAATTATGCCCAACTTGGGGGTAAAATATCCCCAAGTTGAAGGGAGACGAAAGCGATGGATGGTGTTTTTGTTGAATTAAGCGTTTTCGAAGCAAAACGCGCTGATTACTTATCTGATGATCAATTTAAAGAATTTCAGCAGATGTTGCTTAAGAACCCAACCTGCGGCGACGTCATCCCTCACACCGGTGGCCTGAGAAAAATCAGGTTTGCAGACGCCCGAAGGGGTAAGGGAAAACGTGGGGGCTTAAGGGTTATTTATTACTGGTGGCTTGAAAGGTCTCATTTTCTGCTCTTCGCAGTCTATGATAAAGACCAGAAAGACGACTTAAGCCGTGATGAACAGGACATCTTGCGTAAGATGTTGGAACGACTGAAACAAGGGGGCACGTTATGAGTGACCGCAGCCTGTTTGAAGAATTAAAGCAAGGCATGCAGGACTGGAGCGACTTTAACGCGGGCAAGATCACGCTGAAGACGCATACTGTTTCGCAGAAAAAAAATATCTCGATGTCGCCGGAAGAGTTGAAGGCAGTCCGCGAAAAATTGCGTCTCTCTCAGGCCGTTTTTGCAGATTACCTGCATACCGGCATCACGACTTATCAGAACTGGGAGCAGGGCAGGGCGAAGCCAAACAAACAAGCTTTGCTCCTGATCCGCATGGTTGAGAAAGACCCCCAAACTCTGGGCACGCTCGCAGCCCTTTAAAGAAATCCCCGTATCCTGCTGGTTTGCAGCATACGGTTTTTTAGCATCGCGCCCTAAAACCCCCAGCGGGCTATGCCCGCCAGTCCCTGAGACAGGGGGCGGCTGCGCCGCCCCTCTTCTCCGGTATGTGTCGGGGCTTGTCTCTCTCTTCCCTTACTGTCTCTTCCTCTCTGGGCTTTTTCTCTTCTTCCTGGTCATCGATGGCCGGCGATGCTGTTACCCCAATAAAATCCACACCCAGGGCATGGCCCCCTTCGGCTCCCGACCTGCGGCCGGTCGTCGAGCCCGACTGCGCTAACCGGCAAGCCGGTAATCTCCGCGTAACCCCGCAGGGGTTACGGCCTACGGCTAGGGTCTGATGGCAACGGCCAGGGTCTGATGGCAACGGCTAGGTCAACCCCCGCAGCCGGCTTCGCCGCCGCACGGACACTGGCCGGTAAACCGGCCGCTGAGGTCGCCGCCTCGTTCCTCGTCGTCGGGTGTGTGCATTCTGCCGGTTGCGGTTATCCATCTCGCGGTAAGCCCTTTCGCGCGGGCTTAACGTAGCACCGCCTGGTCTTCCCCCAAGGGGTAAATAAACTCCGACAAAACTTTTCCTCGTACCTCAAAAAACTTTTGTCTCCGCCCCTTGTTGTCAGCCTGCGCCGGTACTCCGTTGCCCTTTGCCGCGAAAGAACTCACCGAGAGATGACATTTAACCTGAAGGGGACCTGAAGAATGCACACACAAAACGTCAAGACCGCCGCTCCTGAATCTTCCGAAAGATGTGGAAAAACCACGACCCTGCGCATGGACGGCTTTATTACTGACATTTCGTCTTCCCATCCGTTCGATGTGATCCGCGCGGACGTGGTGATTTCCCGCCTTGAAAAGCAGGCTCATGCTGGGTGCGGGTTGCATTACGAGATTTACGAATCCCGCCTGATCGGCAGTGCGTTAGATCATCTTTCCCGCCTGCCGATGAAAGACCGTCCGGTCTTTATCGGCGCGGCAGACCGCAGAGGGATCACGCTGACGTGGGCGGCAGAGGAAAAGGCTCAAAACGCCTACAGCGAATTAATGGCAGAGATTGCGGCAGAGCAGGAATAACAGACGGCGGCGGGATTGTCCCGCCGTCAACACCGAGGAGAAACACCATGTACACACCCGATATTTCCACCGGAGACGCGAGTAAAAACCGGTTCGAATGGAGCGCAGGCGCGGAGGCCGCTTACTGGGAGGTGCGGGCAAAATCTTATGTGACCGCGCCGGTGGAAATCGACCTGCACAGATATATGGACGTGCTGGGGACGTTACCGCCGATGGACTGGCAAGGCGGGCGGGACAGCGAATCATTCAAGTTTGCCGAAATGATGTGCGGCAGCGTGACGGACATTTACGCGAAAGTGGAAGGTCGGTATTTCCAGCTATGCGATGAATGCACCCTGAGCCATGCCGAAATAGTGCGACGTATTAAGGAGGTGTTAAGCAAAGAAACCGTATCGCAGAAATGAAAAAAGCAGACTTTCGTCTGCTCTCTCGTGCCGGTTGTTCCCCTAGGAAGGTCTGACCGGCTATCAATACTCGATTGGAGTTAATGCTATGAATATCGACCCGCAGATAATTGCATCCCCCGCGCCGTTTGTAAAGTCTGAGACGGCAAAAAAACACCCGCGCATTGTGCGGGAACAGTTGAAAAGTCAGGACATCGCCGTGCCGTTTAAGGCGCTGGGACGTCATATCGCCAAATGTCAGCGCAAACGCCAGTCCGTCAGGGTGCCCGCCATGCGGGGCAGTGAACTCGGTCAGGTGCTGCGCACGCTGGAACTGAAACGGGCTTACGCCTGATCCCTTTGCCGCCCTGCGGGGCGGCAATTCTAAGACATTGAAGGTTTAAGATATGGCGAACACATTGTTATTCAAGGCGGAAACGCTGAAGCCGGTCATGATGGATGTGAAAACTAACGGCGGCGCCTTGCTGCTGGTCGGCGAGGAAGGCATTTTTTTTACCGCTGAAAACCCGTCTTACGTGGGGGCAAAGCGCACCATTGCGTATGCCGAAGGGTTTGATCTCGAGCATTGGGATGATATCGGCGAGTTGTTTGTCGCAATGGACGAAGCAACCGGCATTGAGGGGCCAATTTTGGAAGCGCTGACCGTTGAACCTGAGATGCTAAAACTGCTGACTGAATTTGTCGCAGATCTGACGGTGTGCATTGATGGCGGAGAATTTTCACTGATGGCGGCGGTGCGCGAAGCGGAGGGAAAAGCATGTTGATCGAACAGCCTACAGCGTTAAATCATCTTGATATCGACGGGCAGCGCGCAGGGGAGGTGATCCCGTCCGTGGCGATTGACCGCATTATTGCCCTGCGTGAAAGCGGCCTTAAGCAGTTTACCGAGGCGCTGGCGTTGCTCAGTTCTGCCCGCCGATTGTTTCTGGATGCCTGTAATGTCAAATCCCTTTATGGCTATGACATCTGCGTGAAAGATGCCATTAACTGGGAAAGCCAGCCGCAGCGGGCGCAGGAGGCGATCAGGAAAACGATCGACGGCAAAATCTGGCACAGGCTGATGCTTGAAACGGGCATGTATACCCTGATGAGCACCCGGCAGCGCGATCAATGGGACAGGCAGGTATCGGGTGAAAATATGCCAGAAATTACGCTCGATACGGTACTGGCCACGTTTAACCAGCTTCATGCGAGTAAAAATGATACCTTTGAGCAGGGCGTGATCGACCTGTTTAAATCGCTGTCGTGGGATTACAAAACGAACAGCCCGTGCCGGTTTGGCAAAAAAATCATCGTTTCCCGCCTGATGGAGAGTTACAGCAGCGGCCGCAATTATCTCGGTACGCCTGGGCGGTCAATGCTTGATGACCTGACCAAAGTATTCTATCTGCTAGAAGGGCGCAACGTGCCCGATCACCGCGTGTCTGAGGGGGCAAAATTCGGGGAGTATTTCGAGCGGGAGGGTTTTTCCGGTGCGGTTTACGAGGCGGAATATTTCTTGATGCGCTATTACATGAAGGGAACGGCGCATATCACCTTTAAACGGCCTGAACTTGTAGACCGTATAAACGATATTGTTGCCCGTCATTTTCCGGATATGTTGCCATCCTGCGTGTAAGTCTGCATTTAGGCAGGGGAAACCCTGCCATTCGCGCCGAAACACCGCCCGCAGGCGTGCCGCCTGCCCAATGCAGAGTGAGGGGGCGGCTGCGCCGCCCTTTCTCTCCGTTCTGTTCCGGGGGCTTGTCTCCTGCTTTCCCGTCGTTCTCTTTCTCTCCAGGCTTTCGCTCTTCTTCGTCGTGCAGCTGCTGCGCGTCATTTTTTCTGTGCGCATTCTTTCCGACATTCTCCTGGCCATTTCTCCCAGGATAAATCACCCCCAGGGCTTGGCCCCCTTCGGCTCCCGACCTGCGGCCGGTCGTCGAGCCCGACTGCGCTAACCGGCAAGCCGGTAATCTCCGCGTAACCCCGCAGGGGTTACGGCCTACGGCTAGGGTCTGATGGCAACGGCCAGGGTCTGATGGCAACGGCCAGGTCAACCCCCGCAGCCGGCTTCGCCGCCGCACGGACACTGGCCGGTAAACCGGCCGCTGAGGTCGCCGCCTCGTTCCTCGTCGTCGGGTGTGTGCATTCTGCCGGTTGCGGTTATCCATCTCGCGGTAAGCCCTTTCGCGCGGGCTTAACGTAGCACCGCCTGGTCTTCCCCCAAGGGGTAAATAAACTCCGACAAAACTTTTCCTCGTACCTCAAAAAACTTTTGTCTCCGCCCCTTGTTGTCAGCCTGCGCCGGTACTCCGTTGCCCTTTGCCGCGAAAGAACTCACCGAGAGATGACATTTAACCTGAAGGGGACCTGAAGAATGCACACACAAAACGTCAAGACCGCCGCTCCTGAATCTTCCGAAAGATGTGGAAAAACCACGACCCTGCGCATGGACGGCTTTATTACTGACATTTCGTCTTCCCATCCGTTCGATGTGATCCGCGCGGACGTGGTGATTTCCCGGCTGGAAATTTATGCAGGCAACACCTGCGGCCAACATGCCGAAATTTACGAGTACACCCTGACTTCCAGCGTCGTCGCGCACCTGAAACGCCTGCCGGAAAAAGACCAGGCGGTGTTTTTGCAGGCGGCGGAAAAGAAAGGTCTGACGCTCACGGACGAGGAAGTTGTCCGCACGGCAAACGCCTACTGCGACCTGCGCAATGAACTGTTTGAAGAGGAATAGCGTCGGTGAACGTCAACTGCCCGGCGCGCTTTTCATGAATCACACCTGACCCAACAACATGATCAACATCGAGGATAATATTATGCGTTTAGCGTCCCGCTTTGGTGCCAAAAATCAGATCCGCCGTGACCGCCCGCTAACCAATGACGAGCTGGCCAGCGTCGTCCCGAGCGTGTTTTCTGAAGAAAAACACGGCTCCCGCAGTAAGCGTTATACCTATATTCCGACCATCCAGCTGCTCGACAGCCTGCGAAAAGAAGGCTTTCAGCCGTTCTTTGCCTGTCAGACACGCGTGCGGGATGAAGCCCGGAAAGGCCACACCAAACACATGCTGCGGCTGCGCCGCGAGCAGCAGATCACCAGCAGCGAAGTGCCGGAAATTATCCTGCTTAATTCACACGACGGCAGCAGCAGTTATCAGATGTTGCCCGGCATTTTCAGATTTGTATGCGCGAACGGCATGGTGTGCGGTGAGGACTTTGGCGAAGTCAGGGTTCCGCACAAAGGCGATGTGACCGGGCAGGTTATCGAGGGAGCGTATGAGGTGCTCGGCATCTTTGACAAGGTCGATGAGCACATGAATATCATGAAAGACATTCCCCTCAACCGTGACGAACAAGACCTGTTCGCCCAGGCGGCGCTCATGTATCGCTACGGGGAAGAGGATAAAAAAATCCCCGTGACTCCGGCGAGTGTATTAATGCCGCGCCGCCGCGAAGACTGTCAGAATGATTTGTGGGTGACCTTTCAGCGGGTGCAGGAAAATATGATTAAGGGGGGATTAACCGGCCGCAGCGAAAAAGGAAAACGCACCACGACGCGGGCGGTTAACGGGATTGACGGCGACGTGAAATTAAACCGGGCGCTGTGGATGATTGCCGAACAGTTTAAAAAAATGAAGGTATAAGAGTCTGCTGTTTAAATAGGGAGAGCGTTTACTCTCCCTCTGTATAAGGTGGAGAAGATGGAAAAGATTAACGGTATGACATGCAGTATGCGGCATATAATGGCGAGCGATGGCGAAATCTTATCGCAATACGTCTGTGAAAAATTCCCCTGGGTATTTGACACCGGCTATGGTTATATTTTAATGCTGCGTGAATACCAGTATCCGGTATTGAAATTAAAAGAGATGGGCATTTCAAAACCCGTGAGAAAGTTGGTGTTTTGTATGCGCGAACAACATCAAATCGGGATGATTTGTTTTGATCCTGACGCTGAAACACTCGACGGTCACGATGTTTTTGATTGGTAGCTTTTTATCACTCCGGCGCAATCGAAAAGCGCCGGATATTTCCCATCATTACCCGATACTCGCCCAGAAGTATTTCCATTCCCGTGCCATAAAATCAGAAAACGTATAAGCACGCCTCGTGGTTACATTATTAATTGTTTGCTTTTTTATCTGTATTGTTTGATGCCGTTGACCTGGCCAGAAGCGGATTTTCGCCACGCTGGATGATTTGTTTATTTTGAATCATTTGCGTGGCCAGCAGGATGCGATATATATTTTTAATAGCGGTTGCGTATGCCCGTCGCTGTACGATGAGCTTCGGTGATGGACCGGTGTTATACATCCCGACACTGTCCCAGTTTTTACCGTAAGCCCGGAAATTGTGCGCGAGTACCCAGGCGCCGGTGTAAATACAGGTACAGGGTTCTTTCAGTAACCGTTCACGGGTAATATCAAATTTTCGCAGCGCCGCATAATGTGAACTGTTAACCTGCATGCCGCAGACATCTTCTGTTTTATTACGGTTACGGTCATTAATGGCGTCCATTCTGAGCCGCGATTCTTTTATTGAAATTGCGGTCAGTAAAAGCGGATCAATACCGTAATCGCGTCCCGCCTTGTTAAAACACATTTCCGGGCTGGCCTGGGCGGAAAAAACCGCCGCCAGCGTGAGCAGAGCACACCACTTCATTATTTTATATTCCCCAGGAATGCGCCGGATAAGCGCGGCGTGATTTCTGGCGAAAATACGCTTTCACCTTTCCCGATGCAAGATAATTAGTTACAGACGCGCACAGGGCGCTCTGCGAACGCCTTCTGATGTCACCACGGAATTAAATAAATCAACAGAATAGGGATATTTCACCAGGCCGCTTTTTCTTACAACTTACATCACACCCCACGCAAGATTTCATCTTGCGGTTTTATTGTTGTAATTCATTAGCTTAACCGTGATTTTTAATGTAATTTTACAAGTATACCGGAAAGTGTGTGCTAATTAGTACACTTTGCAGTGCTGAATGGTGTGTTAGTGAGGTGCCGTATTGTGTGTTCTTACAGTGCCTGATAGTGTGTCAATCCGGCACCCTAACCAGCACTATATGGTGTGGTAATGGTGTGTTTTGTTAAATATCAATAAATTAAATAGTTAACAATGGTGTGTGGTGCTTAATCCACACACTCTTATTTACGGCATAGTGCCTGATTAACACACATCAAAATACCGTGTAGTGCTGGATTAACACACCCCAAAGCGGCATGTAGTGCCTGATTGACACACATGAAATTCTCCCACAGTGCCGGATTAACATACCCCAACCAAAACGGACGAGGTTAATTTGCAGTGCCGTATTGACACACACTGAGTTTCGGCAGAATAATCGCCATCAACAGAATAACACTTTTCGCTTTATCTCACCCATGCGGTTGCCTAATACCTCGGGAAATAACGCGAACATCACCGGCAATAAAACACTGCCGGACACACAGGAAAAAGAGATGGCCAGACGCAATATTTATTTCAAAGAAAAAACCGAAAGGGAAGTGCTGGAGCTGGTGCAGATTGAGTTGCAAAACGGTGCCACGCACGGCGAGGTGAACTTTTCCTCCGTGGTCAATGAACTGGTTAACATCGGGCTGATGGTGAAAAAACACCAGGGAGAAGGAAATAGCTTTGACCAGGAAGGGTTTAACCGGGATTTAATACGGAAAGTTTCCGGCAGCCGTGAGGGTATCAGCATTATGATGGCCATGATGTCAGAAATGTATTTGCAGCTGCGCGGTGAGAGCGGGAATGAAAAACTGGAGGAACTGCTCGACAGAAACCTCTCCGGCATGAGCGCCGCCGAAGACATGTTGGAATCAAAACATTTTATCGCAGAAGAGTGAAGTTTATGCCGGGCTGGCTGCCCGGCATATCTTATCGGGATAACTAAGATCCCGATTCGTTATTTTCCTTATTCGTTAACGGGTTCTCCGCCACCGCCACCTTCGACACAATGAATTCATCGAACAGCATCGCCAGCGAACGCAGTCGTTTTATTTCCTCATTTTCGGGCAACTGCTGCTCAGTGAAATAATTGAGTGACCCTAACAGGCGCTGAACGATTTCCTGATTCATACTGCGCTGATTAAACCGCGCGCTGATTTCCATGTCCTTTTTTAAATTAACCGGGAAACTGCTGCTGAAGCGGCGCATTTTACCGGCCACAAACTGCCGTTTATCATCCACCACCGTTGCTTCCTGGGCATATTTTTCCCGCAGCATATCCAGATGCGCCTGAATAAACTCATCAAACAAACGGGCCAGGGCTAATAATCGCTCTCCTTCCTCAGTTTTAATAATGGGTTTTTTTGGGGTGAAATCCAGCGACTGAATCAACCGGCCTACCACCTCATCATTCATGCTTACCCCGCGAACGCGGGCGGCAATGCGCAACTCCAGCAGCAGATTTTCAGGCGCCCAGAGTACGCGGTAACGCACTTCGCCCATCGTATATTTTCTCGGACGGCCGCGCCGTTCGTATATCTTCTCTTTTACTTTCATATTTTTGTGCCTGATTGAAATAACACAGGAAATGAGAGTGTGAGCCTACTACCGGTGGATGATAAGAAATATCTTAGAAACTGAAAAAACTGTGACATGTGTCACAGTTTTTTTTTTTTTGACTCAATGTAAGATAGGCGGGCGTTACGTCTGTTTACGCACGCTGACATTTTTATTACTTAAATCGAGGTTTTTCATAATGAAATCAGTGATGACCGATTCCGGTATGACGGAAGGGGTAGCGGTAGCTTTGCCTGAAGGGGGACATAATCTCCAGAAGGGGGTTATCGGCAACCTCCCATTTTACTTTAGTGCTTTTTATTCTCACCGTATTAAACCCGTTATTTCGCAGTCTCCCGCCGCCCGGCGAAATCTTATTTTCTTTGCACTGGCCCTTGCGGTCGTTATTTCCCCTCACCTGGTTCACGCAACAGATTTAATGGCCACGCAAAAAGCGGATGCCAATGATACTTTTGGTCACGGTTCGACGGTGGAGTGGGTGTTATACGTGGCGGAAATTATCGTGTCGGTGACCGGTTTTATTAAAACCCGTAACCCGATGGTATTTGCTGGCCTTATTATGCTCATCCTTATCACCCGCGCTTTCTTCGCCCTCATTAATTAATTCCTTCTATGGACCAGGACTCGTTGAAATATCGATTCCCGGAAACTCTCAATCAGCAAAAACGCGTTGCCGGACTGCCACCCGAGGAAGCTTTTGTGCTTTTCGCCTGCGGGGTGACAGGGTTCTTCTGCGACATTTTTATCGTGATGCTGTGTGTGGGTGCCGTCCTTTGGCTTCTTATTCGACACCTTAAAAAAGGGCAGGGCTCATGGTGGCTCTTAAACCTTCTTTACTGGTATCTGCCAACGGTACTTTTCCGGGTGCAGTTCAGGCGGGTGCCTGATTCAGGTAACCGTCACTGGATGCAGTAGCGTATGCGCCACTTTCGGGTGGCGCCTTTTCCCTGCCCGAAGGAAGAAACGATGAAGTATCAAGTGAAAGAAACGCGAAACCGGGTGACGATATTGGCGCTGGCCTCACTCGGTTCACTGCTGGCATTAAGCCTGGTGGGCACCTGCATCACCGGCGCAATGGCCTGGCATTTTGCGACCACGCAAAAAACCATCACTACCCCCATGTTGTTTGACCGGTCATTTACCTCCGATGCGTCGCAGGGGGATGCCAATCTGAACAACATGCTGGTGCGCTCTTTTGTTAACTTACGCCTGAGTGTCACGCCGGACACCGTTGACAGTCAGCATGCGACCCTGTTGCGCTGGGTGCCGCCCGAAGCCCGCTCTGAGCTAAAAAAAGCGCTGGCGGTCGAGGCGGATTACATCAAGAAGAACGGTATTTCCACGGTTTTTCGCATCGAGGATGAAGCATTCGACCCCGCGACCGGTGACATCGTCGTCACCGGCACGCTCTCAGCCAGCACCTCTAACGGCAACCTGAAGCTAGACATCCCTGATGTGCATAAAGCTTACCGGCTCAACGTGAAATATGTGGACGGCATCATCCGTCTGACCGCCTTCCCCGAAGTGCAGCCCCCTCAACCCGTGTCAAAACAGCATCAGGGATAACCGCATGAAAGCACGACTTCTTGCCGCGTTCGTCGCCGGCCTCTGCCTCACTCCGGCGGCGATGGCCGCCGTCAGTGGCCCGGCTGGCACCGTATTTGAAAACGATGCGCATCTGAAAGCGCAACTGAGCAATACCAGCCCGAACAAAATTGTCATCGAGGGTGAACTTATCACCCGCGTCACCGGCCCGGACGGTGCCTTTACCCAGGAAAACACGGAAGACGGGGCACTGCTTATCACTCCGCTTACCGGTCAGAACTTCACGCTTTTTCTGGAAACGGCCAACGGCATCGGCGCCTCTCTGGACGTGACGCCAAAGCCGGGCAGCGGGCATACGTTGCACCTTATCCCCGCTTCGGTGCCGCTTAAGGCCAACCCGGATGCGAAAGTCTGGGAGGAAAGCCAGCCGTGGGAGAAAACGCTGGTGAGCGTGGCCCGCACGGTGGTGAACGGCGGCGTACCTGACAGCTATATCGAAGCCAAAGCGGCGCGAGGACCAGCCTACAATCCGATGCCGGGTGTCCTGCTGACCCCTGAACGCCAACTGGTCGGCTCGCACCTGCTGGTCATGCGTTATCGCATGAAAAACACCGGTTACATCACGCGTCCGCTGTCAGAAAAGCAGTTTTGGCAGAAGGGTGTCCGTGCCGTGATGTTGTCCACCCATAACCTCTACGCCAGCGGCGAAGGTTACGTGTGGGTTATCTTCTCCACGGCGACGGAGGGCGGGGTATGAGCAACATCAACACCACTACTCGCCGCAAACAGTGGGTGATGACCGCCGTGTGCGTTGCAGTGGCCCTCGGTGTCGGGGGCGGAATATGGGCCTATACCCACCATCAGGCGTCGCTGAAGAACGCGACCAAGCCCAAAGTGGTGGATATGACCGGCAGCGTGGTCACCAGCTCTTTTACGGATAACCTCGCCACGGCGGCGCTGGCCCAGCAGCAAAACAAAACCTCGGCGCTGGAAAGCAGCGTGAACCAGCTCAAAACAGACCAGCAACAGCAAAATGAAGCACTCAAACAACAGCTCGCCAAAATCATGGACGCCATGAGTAAGCTGCAAAGTCAGCCGCCGGCGACGCCAGCGGCAAGTCAGCCGGTGCCCGTTACCCCCACCGGCCCTGGTATGGGGACAACCGGACCGGCCAGTCCCGCGCAATGGAACGTCACCTACCCCAACCGTGGGCCGGGGGGCGGGCAAGGCAATCAGTTTTATCCGGGGCAAGGTCAGGGACAGGGCGCAGGTTTTTACCCCAGCACTGGCACGGGTCATCTGGGGGGCATGACCAGTAAAACCTTCAGCTATACCTCACTGCAGGCAAAGAAAACCAAACTGCCGTGGATACCGTCCGGCTCCTTCTCGGAAGCGGTAATGATTGAAGGGGCAGATGCCAACGCCAGTGTGACGGGTCAGCAAAACACGTCTCCTGTGGTCATCACTCTGATTGGTGATGTCTCCATGCCCAACGGCAAAACCTACAACATGGACCAGTGCCGCGTCACGGGCGAAATTTGGGGGGACATTTCCAGCGAACGCGGTGAGGTCAGAACCAAAAACATCAGCTGTATCCTGAAAAGTGGTAAGCATATCGACATGCCATTTGACGGGCACGTCGCCTATCAGGGCAAGCAGGGTATCCGCGGCAAGCCGGTGATGCGTAACGGTCAGATCATCGGCTACGCCGGTATGGCTGGGCTGCTCTCTGGCTTCGGGGAAGGCATCAAGTCAGCTGCGACACCATCTGTCGGGCTGGGTGCCACGGCGTCGGTGGGCGCCGGTGATGTGTTTAAGCAGGGGATTGGTGGCGGTGCCAGCAAGGCGGCTGACACACTCAGTCAGTACTGGATAAAACGGGCTGAGCAGTATCACCCGGTGATTGATATCGGCGCGGGCAACAGCGTGACCGTGGTCTTCCAGCAGGGCTTCCGTCTGGAAACCATTGAAGACATTGAAGCGGATAAAGACAAAAAAGGGGGCGCGCAGAACAACGTGCAGCAGGTGGCCGGTAATGCCTCCACGCAGGTGAATAACATCACCCGCGCCGCCGTCCTCAATCCTGACGAAGTGTTGCGTCAGGCGAGCCAGCTGAAACTGGGCGATACCATTAACTGACAGGGGGAAGGGATATGGAACACTGGTACGTTGCACAGACGCAGTATTCACAGGAAAAACGCGCACAACAGCATTTGGACAATCAGGGGGTGACATGTTTTCTGCCGCTTTATACGGCACAAGTTATTACACCCATGTTACTTGGCAGCCCGCAGATTAAAACGGTGTCACCCCAGGCACTTTTCCCCGGTTACATCTTCGTGCGTTTTGATCCGGAGATCATTCACACCACCACCATCAAAAGCACAAGGGGTGTGTCGTCCTTAATCAGTTTTGGCGGCATGCCATCAGTGGTGCCCGATGAAGTGGTGGAGCGGCTGAAAACCCATGACTGCCTTTCACCCGCACCGACTATTCCGGTGCACGGTGACCGGGTGGAGGTTCTCAGCGGGGTGTTTGAAGGGCTGGAAGCAGTTTGGGACGAACCCAACGGAGCCAGGCGAGCCATGCTGATGCTGACGCTGATGAATCAGGTTGTACGGGTGCCGGTCAGCGGGCGTCGGGCACCGGAAACGCTGCGTGTCCGGGTGTTGGGGCGGGGAGCAGCAGCATAAAAAGGGGGAAACGTGGTGAAAAATCGGGAGCAACGTATCAGGCTCGGCGCATTAAAAGTGCGTTACCGCCAGGCATGGAAGCGCAAAGCGTCATCCTGTGAGTTATCGGCAATGCTCAGTGACATTGAAAAGCTTGAGCACGGCCAGTCTGATGCTGACGTCGTGAACGCGACGCAGCCATCCAGTGGACCGGAAGCCTACCCTTCGGAATATTGAGGAGAGCATGATGTTTCTGAGTGATTGTAAAAACAACCGTATTCCCTATGTCATCCTTTGTCTGATAACACTCGGATTTTATGGCGTCTGGGCATACGAATTACACCACACAACACAGGCAGACTGAAGTGATTGGCGCTTTGCCCTCATTGCCGGTGCACTTTATCTGTTTCTGATTTATACCAGCGCGATTGATTTTTCGGTCATCAATACGCTCTGCACGATGGCCGCGCTCTGGGGCGTGATGGCTGTCTTGTTTGTGATGTCTGCCTTTGTCGCCTGGAAATTACCTCATCTCGGCCCATCCCTTATTAACGATATTTTAATGACGCATTGCGTTATTTCACTCATGAGTGCCGTGTGGGGCAGAATGTTTCAGCTCGTGCAGTATTAGCACAACGAATAGAGAAGATCATGATGATGCTGAGTAAGCACAACCGGTGGCCCTTTGCCATTCTTGTCCTGGCGTTTATCGCCTATTTTAGCCTCTGGGCGTATATCAATCAGCATGCGCAGATGCAGGTTAATTGGCCGAGGTGGCGGGGTTCTCTTCTTGTAGGAAGCCTTTTTTTAGTCTGGGTTTTCTTCGTCGCAAGGGATAAGTATTTCGACGTTTTTACCGTCTTGGTTGCATTCATTATTCCGCTGCTCTTAGGGCTGATATGGCTGTTGGGTGTCGTCGTCATTTACTGGCGGCTTCCCGAGTTAAGACCGGATGATGTCGCGGCTCTGTTCCTGATTGAAGGTTGTGCCGTCATTTGTGGAGGAGTTGTAGAAAGCCTTTAGTCAATTTTTATCCTTCATACGCCAAGAAAATCAGCACGTCACAAGACGTTTTATCTGGTAGTTCCCAACATCTGCTCCGCTTACTACCCGGCTAATCTGAATCACCCCCAATCACCAACCTCTTGACCTGACAGGGCACACTATTGCCCGGAGATATTCCCATGCATAAATTTCTTCCCGTCGTGCTGCTGGGCGGCATGTTGACCGGTTGCGCCGGTATGAATTCCGATTTCGACTGTAACAAGACAGCCACTGATCAATGCCTGTCCATGTCAGACGCCAGTCACCTGGCGGCCAAAGGCAAAAGCCTGGACGACCTGACGGCGGAGGCGCAAACCGTCCCAAAGCCTGCCGCTGAGTCACTGGCTTCCACAACAAACATCAAACCCAACGTGTCGCCCGATCGCCCCATCAGCGTCGCCGGTCTGGCCCCCCGGCCAATAGCCGGTACGCCAGTATCAAATAATGACGCCATGCTGCGGGCATCAACCATTCCGGTCGCAGGCAGTAACACCCGCTCTCTCTCGGCCATCCGCCCCATTACGCCGGCTGACTATGCCGGTCCGGGACAGGTGGACGCCCGTCGTATTCCCGATGCCACGCAGCGTCTGTGGATCGCCCCCTGGGTGGATGAACAAGACAGCTTCCATCAGCCCGCCGTGGTCGAGTTCGTGAAGAATAAATCCCGCTGGGATGCCGATTTTCGCGTGATCAGTGAAGGGGAATGAGGCCAATGAAACGGAAATTAACCTCCGCATTTATTGACGAGCAGCCCGTGCCAGCGTCATCCCTGCGCTGCCTGCATTATCAACCGCCAGGATTGGCCGTGTTTTCACCACCCAGAGACGTCCTGACATCAGGGAACATTATCGGTATCGGATTAACGGGAAGCGGTAAAACCTGCAGTATATCTTCCTTTTTGGACGGCATTACGCTTGCTGACAAAGCCTGGGGAATAATCTGCAACGCGGTCCCGTATCGTTTTTATTCTCTGCAACACATTAAAAAAGGCAGGGTGTCATGAGCGATTCCTGGTTAGACCAACTGGCTAACATTTTTGCCGGCAGTAAGGATGAAGGCGGGGCAAAGACGGCGGCCGACATGTTGCAGCAAAGCCTGAGCTATCCGTCCATCACCAGCCTGTTACCCTACCGAATGTATGATGAAAAAACTGAACTGTTTATCAACAGTCGATCCATCGGCTTCATCATGGAAGTGGCCCCGCTGGCCGGGGCCAATCAGCAAGTTGTGCAGGCGCTCGATGACCTGTTGCGCAAAAAAATGCCCCGCAAAACGCCGGTGACCGTGCTGATGGTGGCCAGTAAGTGTGTGGGTGAGATGCTCGACAATGGTCTCAGTAAGGACATGTGGAAAGGCAGCATGGCGAAACCGCTTAACGCCATCACCAAAGCCTACTGGGAGCGGGCGGCCCTGAAGGGACTCAGTAATGACCGGGAATACCCGCTTTATCTGCGTAACTACCGCGTGTTTCTGGTGTATGCCCGCTCAGGGCGAGGCGGTATCCGGGCGATGGACGCCGTTGTGCAACTGCGGGAGACGCTGCGCGTCTCACTGA
This sequence comes from Prodigiosinella aquatilis, assembly GCA_030388725.1. Lineage (NCBI taxonomy): Bacteria > Pseudomonadati > Pseudomonadota > Gammaproteobacteria > Enterobacterales > Pectobacteriaceae > Prodigiosinella > Prodigiosinella aquatilis. The sequence continues at coordinate 36,523 of CP128858.1, read as the reverse complement.
TGGCGGCCCATATGGAAACCCGCCGCGTCGGTGCCCCGGAGTTCCTGTCGATCATGCGGGAACAGCTTAACTACCGGCCGGGACAGGTGACCCGCAGTCCCGATCACTGGAACACCGACCAGGAACTGCACCGCCAGTGCGTCGATCACAGTACCGAAATGGAAGTGCGTCCGGGCTATCTGCGGTTGACCACCGCGCGTCAGCCGGAGGACCGAATCCTCGGAGACAGCCGCGATACCGCCGTCGCCAGCACCCGTATTGTGAATATGCAACTGACTAAAGCCCCGGCGAGGTTTGCGCTCTGGCAGGCGTCAGACAATCTGCAGAACATGCGTTTTCCCGATCTGGGTATTCCCTGTCCGTTCATCCTCAGTTGGACGGTCTCCGTGGAAGATCAGGTAAAAAGCCAGAACGACGCGTTTCGTAAAGAGCAGGACCTGGGTAAGAAAGCCGGCACGTCCTACGCCAAGCTGTTCCCCGGCACCCAGCGGGCGTATGAGGAATGGCGAGACCTGCGGCAGGGGCTGGCCAGTAACGAAATTGCCATGTGCAATTTCTCGCTGAACCTGACCCTGTTCACGCCGGATGACGCCAGCGAACAACAGTCGTGTGAACTGGCGGCCATCAATGTCTTTCGCAAAAATGACCTGGAAATCTCCGCCCCGCGCTTTCAGCAGTTGCGAAACTGGATCAGCTCCTTTCCCTTCATGATGCAGGAAGGGCTGTGGGAAGACATGGTGGTGATGGGGTCGACGCTGCGCTGTAAAAGCTTTAACGCCGTCAACCTGATGCCGGTGGTGGCTGAGCGGCAAATGTCACCGATAGGTAGTCCGTTGCCGACCTACCGTAACCAGCTGGCATTTTTCGATATGTTCAGCGAAACCAGCGGCAGCACTAACTACAACATTGCGGTGACGGGGACCACCGGCGCGGGCAAAAGCTTCTTTATTCAGGAAATCCTGCGGCAGGTGCTGAACTCCCACGGTTTCGCCTGGGTTATCGACATGGGGGCGAGCTACAAAAACTTCTGTAAACAAGCCGGCGGGAAATACCTGGACGGTGCCACCCTGCGCTTTAACCCCTTTGCGAACGTGGTGGACATTAAAGAGTCGGCAGAAGGCATCACTGGCCTGCTGACCGTACTGGCCAGCCCTAATGAGCAGTTGGATAAGGTCAGCGAAACCATTCTGCTCAAAGGCGTGGTCGCGGCCTGGGAAGCGAAAGCCAACAAAGCCCGTATCGATGACGTGGTGGCGTACATGATTTCGCAAGAAGTCACCACCACTTACGACTCCCAGCCGACCATCCGTGACCGTATTAACGAGCTGGTTCTGCTGCTCGACCGCTGGTGTACCTGGGGGGCGAACGGGGAGTACTTCAACTCCGATAATCCTACGCTCGATGGCGAAACACGCTTTGCCGTGCTGGAGTTGCTGAGCCTGGAGAACCAGCCACACCTGCTGTCCGCCATCCTGTATTCGCTCATTCTGGCCATACAGGAAAAAATGTACCACTCGCCGCGTGACCTGAAAAAAGTGGCCATTATCGACGAAGCCTGGCGTCTGTTCAGCGGCTCTAACCCGCATGCCGCACGGTTTATCGAAACCGGCTACCGGACGGTGCGCCGTCACCGTGGGGCCTTCATCACCATCACACAGGGGATTAAGGACTTCACCGGCACCAAAGACCAGGCCGCACCGGCGGCGGCGGCGGCCGCCTGGGATTGTAGCGGGACAAAAGTGACGCTGTTGCAGGATGCCAAAGCCTTTAAAACCTATATCAATGCCAACCCTGACCAGTTTACCGAAATGGAAACCCAGGTCATTCGCGGCTTCCAGCCGGCGAAAGAAACGGGCTTCAGTTCGGTGATGATTTCGACCGGGGAAAACAGTTCCTTCCATCGCGTTTTCGTCGATCCGGTCACGCGGGCGATGTTCAGTACGCGCGGGCAGGATTTCCAGTACATGAGCGAGGCGCAGGATGCGGGGGCCACCAGTGAAGAGGCGGCCTTCCTGCTGGCCTGTGAACCCGACATGTATCAGGACGAGATCCGCGAGCTGGAAATTTGGGCAGGGTTGAGTGTGAAAGAAACCGAGGAAATCAACCGTGAATGAAACCGATATCGATGCGCAAAACGTCAGGCAGGGCATCAGCATCACACCGGCCAGTAAGGCCGGTTTTTTCAACAAGAAATTCGTGCGGGCTGGGGCGGTGGCACTGTTGCTGACACTGCTGCTGGTCACGGTGTGTGCCGGTATCAGTGCACTGGTCGCTCAACAATTTCAGTGCCGGACGGTGGTCTTTGACATGAAGGGCACTATCGATCTGTTTATGCAGCAGTCGGCTAAAAAGCAGCTGGATGAGAACAGCGCACGGGTGTTGACCACCCGGTTTGATCAGGCGCTTAAAGCCAGCCTGAATGACTGGCAGCAGGCGCACGGTGACCTGATCCTGGTGCCGCCGGCGGTGGTGACGCCCGTACTGGACATCACGCCTCAGATCCAGGCGGACATTGCCCACCGCATGCAGGAGGCACCATGACATCACGGTGGGTTATCTGCCTGCTGGCAGGCTTATTCAGCCTGTCAGCAGGGGCAAAAGATCTCGGCACTATTGGTCATTTGTTTCCGATAGCCGAGCCTGACCTGCTGGATTTTATCGGTCAGCGCCTGCATGGCATGAAAGACAGCGGTGAGATGGACAGGATCCAGCGCGAAGCCGAAGCCAGGGTGAAAGCCCACGCCGTTCGCCCCGATCCGGTGGCGGGCCTGACCTCGGCGAAAGCCGACCGCACGCTGCACTATGACCCGACGTTTACCGTGCGTGAAACTATCCGCGATATGCGCGGTAACGTCATCGCCCGTGCCGGTGACCAGGTCAATCCGCTGGATAAAGTGCCGTTTAGCGAAACCCTGTACTTCATTGACGGCGACAACCCTGCGCAGATGAAGTGGGTGAAACAGCAGCTGGCCGGGCAGGTTAATTTCAAAGTCATTCTGGTGAACGGCAATATCCGGGACAGCAGCAATGCGCTGGATGAACCGGTGTACTTCGACCAGTACGGCACCCTGACAACAAAATTTGGCTTCGAGCATACGCCGGTACGTATCAGCCGCGACGACAGGACGCTCAAGGTCGAGGAGGTGGCACTGAAATGAATCACTGCGTTAAAGACAATCACGACGCGGATAACATCAAACGCTTTGCCACCACCGTGCGGCTGGGCGACACCGATAAAAACGGCCTGCGGGCCATGACCGAAGAACACCCACTTTACACCGAATCGGTGGTTATCCGCGCGGCTCTGCAGACGCTGCTGGCCCTGAGCGCCGAGCTTCGCAGCTCGCTCATCCTGGCGTCACTGAGTGACCACGATATTCGCACGGTGCTCCAGCGTCATGGGCCTCTTTCTAAAGAAAGGAGCGAGTGATGGACAGCCTGGCGAACATCGATATTCATAGCCATCAGGCACAGTTTGTTCTTTTTTTGGATGTGTTTCTGCTCATTTACTTACTTTATTACTCTAAACGCAGGGGGCTGAAAAAAACAGTCTCACCCCCCGTCCCCCCAGAAATCTTGCCTGAACAGCCGCGTCCCACACCGCCACATCATGTAGCTGAAGGTTGAATAAGTATGAGCATTCTTGATCTTTTCGTATCACTGACCACTTACCAAAAGGTATTTTTACTGGAAGTCTTCATTTTTATTCTCCTCGCAGTAGTCATCAAAATCTACTTCAGGTTTGGTGATAAATCGGAAACTCAACGTGACGAACCATTGTATGACGCGCTGGCGGACGATGAGACCCGTTCAACGCTGCACAGATACCAGGCAGTCATCACCGGGAAAGCCCTTCATCTCATGATGAACGAAGCCTATTTTGATGCCATCTTGTTTGGTTTTCTCAGGAGTCTCCAACGAGAGGGCTATACGTTATCCAGCGCAGAGGGTCTTGAGTCCCTGCTGCCGGGCGATACGTTTAATAGGATTGCCCTTGAGGTGGAAAGAACGCGGCTGGATTATCTCACCACGTTGGACTATGACATTGATGAGGATATAGCTCTCCACATGCAGAGTGGTCATTCGCAGAAATTTCTAGCTCGGTTCATTGACAGTTGCTCAAAACTAGGCTGGAAGATCGTGCCACTCATACAGCAGTCGGAGGACGAATGCGTAGACTCATTCTCTGTCTCACCTTAATATGGGGAGGTATGTTGTGTACACTGGCGCACGGCGCAAGCGCTAACGCCGGTGACGGTCGCTGGGTAAACCCCATTAGCGACGTCTGTTGGAAATGCCTGTTTCCCATGACGCTCGGCAGTATTCAACTGGCATCCGGTTCGCATCCCGACACACCTAATCCTGCTTCGCCGATCCAGCTTTGTCCCTACGGTATATTTTATCGCTTGGGACTAGCCATTGGTTTCTGGGAGCCTATGGCACTCACCGATGTGACGCGTGAGCCGGGTGTTATGGTTAACATGGGCGGTTTCAAAATCAACCTCGGGCGTACCGGGACAGGGACGGGTGGGCAGAGTGATAAACCGTCGCCAGGGGCATTTTACCATGTGCACTGGTACAAGTATCCACTGATTTACTGGCTGAACATTCTTACCACAATGGGCTGCATGCAGACGGGGGACATGGATATTGCCTATCTCTCTGAGGTGGACCCACTTTGGAACGATAGCACACTGGCTATGATCCTTAATCCAGAGGTGAGCCTGTTTTCCAACCTGCTGGCTCAGGGTGCCTGCGCAGCAGACTCCATTGCCTCGACTGCGGGCATGCCGTTAGACCCACTTTTTTGGTGTGCGGGTGCTCAGGGTTCGATGTATCCCTTCACCGGTTATACCAGTAACGAGTTCTCGCCGCTGGAGGCCTCGGTGCTGGTCAGTGAACGGATGGCGTTCAAACTGCACAGGGAGGGCTTGCTGATGGAGACGGTCGGGGCGGACGTGGCGGTATGTTACGAGTATCCGTCTCCAATTATCCCGAAATCACGATGGCGCTATCAGATGGTCAATATGTATCCGGAACCTAGTGATTGCCATCCGTTTGGTACCTCCACGCAACTATGGGGCTCAACACATAACTCCCCGGCCTCCAAAAAGAATTTCGGCTACCTCATGTGGCGAAAACGCAACTGTGTTTATTTGTAAGGACCATTATGAACAAACTTCTGATTACGGCACTGAGCCTCTGTGTCACGCTGCTCTATGTCCGATTTGCGCAGGCAGCGGAGCAACCCATCGTGTCGGCTAACGACATGATGTACATGAAGCAACAGCAACGGGAACTAGAACAGTTTCAAGCACAACTGAGGGGTTCGAACATCATCCTACCAGATGTTCAGCAGGGCAGGGTGTCACAGTTTCAAAATGAAATTGCTGCGTCGCAGGCGGATCTGAACAGTGTGGAACGCACCACGCCACGGGCTGTGTATTTTGTAAGCCTCGGCATTCCCGAAGAAGGCGTGCTGCCGATGCTACAGGACGCACGGCGCTTCGGCATTCCTGCCACTCTTCGCGGTCTGCTGGACAATGATTTTCGAAAAACTGCCTCGGTGATGTTCGATCTGTCAAAGAAGGACAAGCAGGTGGGGGTCCAGATCGACCCGACGCTGTACCAGCAATATGGCATTAAGGCAGTCCCGGCGCTCGTTGTAACCTGTCCTGGTCATTTTGATGTTATTCGCGGCAGCCTATCTTTGTACCAGGCTCTAGAAAAAATTGCTGATAAGGGAGATTGTGCGGCAACGGCCCGCGATATTTTGAGGGGCAAATTATGAAAGCGAGAGTTGGATTACTGGTTGCCTGCTTCATTGTAAGTTTTGGGGCGCGATCGGACAACATGGATGACGCTTTCAATCAGGGGACGACGGAGGCTAAACAATCATCCGGGCTTGGAATTAATGCGCTGAACGATACCGGAGTAATATCTGGAACCATCTCAGGATATACAGCCAATCCATCGCAAAGTAGTTATTATGGTGGGGTAAGTGGCGGAGATAACGGATTAGCAGATGCAGGCACAAGTGCGGTGCAAAGTAATGATACTGCGCAGACAGTAATAAGTTCGTCAACATCAAACCCGGCGGTAACCATCGATTCGACCGCTACCTTCATAACTAATGGTAAAAATGCAGAATTGAATTCATCTACCATTGCTAATGGTACTAATTCGCAATGTACTTCATCAGTTGTTTCTAAGACGGCATTTGAAAATTACTCCTGTGACAAGGATGTTGGCACTGTTGAGACCTGTGCAAGAACAGGAGCAGCTTCAGGGCACTGGTCTGTTGAATCAACAGAGCAAACTATCACTTTAACAAACTCGGATTTTTTCTTTCGCTATGACGGTAACCTAGGTATTTATTATGGGTTTACGCCTACTGTTAATGGCGTGGTTGTCAGCGGGAATATGCATATAACGCGCACAGGAAAATCTGGAGCCGGATCTTTTAGTACAACCTTTTTAAATTCTTCTTTTACATATGCTGATGGTGGCTTCAATACAGCATTAGGTAATTGGGTTAATGAGTTTGACCATAGCCTTGATCGTTCTGTGGGATACACATTGGTCAGCGGTCAGGCGCTGACTTTCCATTTTTCAAGTACAAATGGATGTTCAGGTTTTTGGTGTAATTTCGCAAAACAAGATGCTGATACAAGAGCGAATGCATTCAAAAGTGGAATATATCAAATCAGAGTTACGTTGGTTGTCAAAACAGAAAAAAGAGTATGGATTCCGCAAGTAACTTTTACCGAATCATGCAACTTTGATAAAAGTACAGGGAATTTAATAAACACAGTTTGTTCATCGGAGGGTGGTACCAAAGTAATTGATGGCCAAACTGTTAGTAGTGACTGTTGGCAATATACTGATGAATATTACGTCCCTTCCGACTCTTTGGGTACTTGTGGGACTTATATAAGTAATGCCAATTGCACCGCTACTGGAACATCATGTTCAGAATCGACGAGTGGATATTGCACCCATCAAACCATCACTTATCAGTGTCAGACTACCTACACCTCAGAGGGACTGTTGTGTGGAGGTTCTTATTTTTGCATGACCGGTGACTGCAATGATACGACAGGTGCAGGGGACAGTGGTTTCGACACGGCGGTCGCGAAGCTCGCCGGGCTTGCCTCGGCCGGTGAGGATGTGAAAAACGATCAGATCAACGTGAAGGCCTTCACCGGGCAGGCAATGTCCTGTCGTAAGGCGATGGCGGGCTTTTCTAACTGCTGCGTTGACTCTGGATGGGGTAACAGCGTGGGACTGGCCAACTGCAACAGCGAAGAAATGGCTATAGGTAAGGCAAAAGCAAAGAAAGTCGTGGTCAGCGTTGGTCAAGCTTGTGCCCATGCGGTACTGGGTGTTTGCATCCAGAAAAAGCAGGTGTACTGCGTGTTCGGAGGCAAGCTTGCTCGTATCATTCAAGAACAGGGGCGGCGTGATCAGCTCGGTGTAAGCTTTGGCAGTGGCGACTCGCCGAATTGCCGTGGCATCACTATATCGGAACTGCAGAACATTAACTTTGATCTTATCAATTTTTCCGACTTTTACAGTGACCTGATGGCCAACCAGAAAATCCCTGATTCCTCCGCAATGGTGAAGCAAGCAAAAGACCGCATTGCCGCACAGGTTAACGCTCAGACCGGAGGAAAGTGATGAAAAAAGTGTTGTTGGCTTGTCTGATCACCTGCGCCGTCCCGGCGTTTGCCGATAAGGGGCAAACGCCTACCGACGTTATGGTGTCACCAGTTGATCCCTTCACTGGCTGGCACTGGTATAACGAGCCGAAGAAAAAACCGGAGGAGTCGAGGAGTGAACCAATACCGCCCCCGGCGGTTCCGAATTTTAGCAAACTATCGCCAACTGAGCAGGCTAATTTGCTGAAGGGGTACACGCGAGAGGCCTTGGCTCGCGCCATTCTCTACCCGACCAGCGAAAACACGGCGACGTTCCTGCGGTGGCAGAAGTTTTGGACGGATCATGCCTCAATGTTCAGCCAGTCATTTGCGGTGGCTCAGTTGGATCATCCCGATCTGGACTACAACCTCGAACACCCGCACTACAACAGTACGGCACCGCTGCAGCAGGCCAGCGATCAGGCCAAGCAGGCACAGGCCATCAGCGAACTGTCAGCTCAATACGGGATGTTTTACTTTTATCGTGGCAGTGACCCGATTGATGCGCAGATGGCCGGGGTGGTGGCTGACTTTGCCCGCACGCGGCATATCTCGTTAATCCCGGTAAGCGTGGACGGCCAAATCTCCCCGCAGGTGCCGGACAGCCGCCAGGACGCAGGGCAAAGTGCCCGGATGGGCATCAGCCATTTCCCCGCTTTATTCCTGGTTAACCCGGCCTCCCGCGACTTTCGTCCGCTGGCTTATGGCTTTATGACACAGGATGACCTGGCGAAGCGCTTCCTGAACGTGGCCACGGGTTTCAAACCTAACTTCTAAAGTAAGACCCCATTATGCAAAGCATTATTCTTAATATTGAAAGCATCAGGGAAGGTGAAACGTTCACCGGCATTGAGTATGACGTTGTGACATTTTCAACGCGCCCCGGATTGGACTGTCATGCGCTGGAAAGTGCGATACAGGCGCACTTCATGGACGACATGCTGAACTTTGACTATTGCCCACAGCAGGGGACGGGCGATTTCATCTTGCTCTGCTCCTTCCTGAGTGTCGGTGAACGTATCGTGCCTTACGCGGCAGACCTCACCGACTAACCCCCCGTTTAACCCCTTCTTCAGAACCGAGGATTTCTCATGCAACTTTCAGCGCTCAAAACGGGCGCCGCAGCCGGCTGGGCTGCGGTCAGGCTCGTGCTCGATATCATGGTCATCGGGCCGGTGTTTATTTTCTCTCTCTTTATAGTGGTTAATGCCTGGCCTTCGCCGAGGGCGTTTGTCATCCGTCAGGCCGAAGGGCTGGTGGAGGGGGCCGCGCCGGGTAACGTATGGGGATGTGCTGCTCTCCCGGCGGGCATGACAGTCAATGAACGGGCGCTACCGCAGCCGGTCACGCCGTCACCTTACCAATGTGTCCCCGAACAGGTGAGCCGTGAAACCTATATCACGGGGTTTAATCACAACCTGCTTACTCTCTACGGGCTTCTCACCACGCTTTACGCGTGTGTCTATTTGGCCGCACGCTGGCTGATGGTGGGACGTAAAGGCCGGAAGCCCGTTGTGGCTTTTAGCATGGCGGTTCAGGGCGGGAAACAGGAGCAAAAACATGAATAATTTGCCCGTCGTGGCCGTGTTATTTCTGCTTGGCATCCTCGCTAACTGCCTGAGTGAGTTGCTGGCCTACTCGGCGACGCTGACGCGACAGGTGTTGGTTTTTTCAACCTTCACCTGCCTTATCCTGTCGCTGGTCGTGCTCATCGCGTCTGAAGTCCTCGCACACCGTAAGGCGCGCAGGAAGAACCGGGAGGCAAAATCGTGAAACTTACCCTTCTGTTGCCTTTCTTTTGCCTGATGACTCCGCTGGTCGCGCAGGCAACCGTGGCCGACCAGATAGCGGCACTGGAAAGGTCCAAGACACAAACGAACTGGTCACCGGCGCTGCCTGACCTGGGGTTACCGCAGGCGCGTATTCCCTCAAATCGTGCGCCGCACATGATGACGCTCACCGACGGGCGCGAGGTGAACCTGAACAATTATGCCATCGTGGTGTTTATGCAGCGGGGGTGTCCGTACAGCGCGAAATTCGACCCGAAGTTAAAGCAGTGGGCAGAGGAGGTCGGCATTAAGGTTTATCCCTATACGCTTGACGGCTATGGTGATACGTCCTTTCCGGTGGCCCTTATTCCCCGTAAACGCGGCGCCAATGAGCCGCTGGCGGGTGAAATCATGACGTTTTTTGGCAATGGCTTGCCCATCGCCACGCCGACCACGTTTCTGGTTAACGTCGCCACCCCGCGTCCGGACAATACCATTGCGGCTTTTCCGCTTTATCAGGGGGATACCGACATGGGCACCCTGAGCCAGCGCGTCGCGCTGATGATTGAGGCGGATATCGACAATCTGCCCTCCAATACACTGGGGCCGGTGCCTTCCAGTCAGGCCATCACCCCGCAGTAACGCATGTCCGTTCCCCGACGGTAGATGAACATCAAGCCTGAGAACGCCATCCGCTAAGCGGTGACGTTGTGGTTATCCCAAAGGAAGAAAAAAGATGAAGACAACAGATCCGTGCGCACAGCCGGTAAAGACGAAGAGAACACCCGCTGAAAAGCTTGTGCTGCTGTGCGCCATTATCTGGTGCGGTACAACGTGGTGGTTTTTCTTCTGCACCCGAGCCGACACCGTTCCTACGTTTCCACCGGGTGCGGAATGGCGCTACTTGTCAGACCGGATGTTTTTCAGCCTGCCTGGGTGGTTGTTTACCCTACTACCGGTGTGGTGCATTTACCTAGATCACGTCATCAGTTCAGGGCTACCCACTCTCAACGGTTGGCTGCGCCGTTATGGAATTTACTGCGCTGCCAGTTTGGCAACCGCGTTTTATATTTTCACTCAACGCGCCTATCCGGATGTAGTGGCAGGGAATGAACCTTTCTTTTACATATTTGCAGGGTTACTTTTAGGTTTACTGTGTATAGAACGGAGCAAACGAAAATGAGTAAGTAAAATTTTAACGACTGCCTGATACTTTTAAAGAAATCAGGCAGGGAGAGCGAGATGTATTTTAAAGACCAGTGAGCGAAGCTGTATTTGAAAGAGTACTGGCTCTTAAGCGTCAGGCAGGCATCATTACAGTTATCATCTGTTATCTGCGAGAGAAAAAACTGGGCTTTGTCCTGCTGGTTATGAGTATTCAGGTATTTTGCCAATAAGATCCTTTTCGATACGGACGTAATATCGGTTTTCAGCAGAAAAAGCAGTGTCTGAGCATCTTCACGGGTTATGTGTTTTTTATTTTCGTACCAGCCATCTTGCACGATTGGGTTATCAGCGAAATTCATGTTGAGAAACTGACGTAGAGCATCACGACGTTGGAGAGATTTGATTTCATCAATAACCAAAGCGGGGTAAAGCTTTTCGGCATAAGAGAAAGGTTGCGGCTGATAATAAAAATGACTGGGTGTTTTCAGGTAAAAGCTTTCTTGTAGATCCGCAAGTTTCCCTGAATTGTGATTATCTGTAGTTTCCCAATACGCGATTTGGCCGGTTTGCTCATCACGGTAAGCCACGAACGCATGGTGTGGGGCATAAACAATTTCGGCCTCTTTCCCTGCTATATGCATAGCATCCATCAGAAGATAGACATTCAAATCACAGTCTGAAAAGCGGGCAGACCACCCTTTAGAGACGGCTGCAACAGGCGTGTAGTAAAAGGATTTACCGAGCAGCTTGTTAGCGCAGGCAAGGAAACGCACGTTACTCAGGTTTGAGGCGCAATCCCTTCTGGTGGAATTAAAATAAGCCTCAGTATTCCCATAAGCCTTGCTAGCCTTTTCTACCGTTGCCAGACCGCTTTCTTCATCAAATTTAATCAACCGGTGGGACAGAAATTTGGCATCAAAGGTGCCAGTTGCATCCCCCAGGGAAAGCGCGGATTTTTTGTAGCTTTTATTTGCGTTGGCTGAGTCATACGCGTTTTGTGCCATTGGATAAACGCTTGCAGCAATAAGCAAGCTGACCATCATGCAGGCTGCCGTCAGTTTTCTCAAATTTCCATCCCCTCATCGTCACAAGCTGATAAATGATGCACAGGTAAGGTGCGGGTGCTTTCACGTTATCGGCCGGATTTTCAATGCTTTTAACAATAAAGAACGGGTAAAGCCATGAAGACAAAAATGGTTCTGAAAAGGAACGATTTCCCTTTAGAAAAGAGAGGGTATGAGCCAACCGACATCAATCCATTTCATCAGGAGGCATCACGATGAAATTTCGGCAGCTACTTCTGTCAATTGTAACCGTAATGGGTATGAGTACCCCTGCGCTGGCCGACGTACAGGGCGACCTGAACGGGTTTTTCGGCAGTCTGGGCTATGACGGCAACGTCTCCAAAGCGCAGGCCTGGCAGGGGCAGGCCGCAGGCTACATCACCGGTGGTTCGGTGTATCTGCGAAATCCGGTAAAACAGGTACAACTTATCTCGATGCAGGTGCCCTCCCTGAATTCGGGTTGCGGGGGGATTGATGCATATCTGGGGGCCTTCTCGTATATCAACGGGGAGGAAATACAGCGCTTTGCCAAGCAAATTATGAGCAATGCGGCGGGCTACGCTTTTGACCTGGCTTTGCAGATGATGGTGCCTGAACTGAAACAGGCCAAAGATTTCCTGCAAAAACTCGCCTCCGACGTAAACTCCTCCAACATGAGTTCCTGTCAGGCAGCGCAGGGGATCATTGGTGGCCTCTGGCCCGTATCTCAGCTTTCCAACCAGAAAATCTGCCAGGACATTGCCGGTGACGACAATATCTTCTCCGACTGGGCCTCATCCCGGCAGGGTTGCACAGTAGGTGGGCAGGGTGACAGCGTCACGGGCCGTGCCAGTGCCAATGAAAAAGACCAGGTGCTGAAGAACAAAAATCTCGTGTGGGATGCGCTCGGGCGCAACCACCTTTTCGACGGGAATCGCCAGTTGAAAGAGCTGGTGATGAGTATCGTCGGATCCATCATTTTCAACAGCGCTGGGCAGGTGACTATCCTGACACCGATGGTGGATAACCGGGATGTGATCACCGTACTGATGCGCGGCGGGACCGCCAAGATTTACGGCTGTGATGAACCCGACCTTTGCCTCGGGCCGACGGTGGCCAGCGTCACCATCAGCAGCAACAACGCGCTGGTCACGCTGGTCCAAAACATCATGTTGTCCATGAACCAGAAGCTTACGGATGACACCGGCTTATCCGACCAGGAAAAGGGTTTTCTCAACACCACCTCTGTCCCCGTCCTGAAATACCTGACCAACTCGCAGAGTATGGGGCAAAGCCCGACCTACCTCATCCAGGTGGCGGATTACATCGCGCAGGATTTAATGATCCAGTACCTGCAGGAGCTGGTGAAGCAGGCCAGTCAGTCGCTGGCCGGGAAAAACTTCCCGGAACAGGCGGCGGGAGAGTTGCGGCAGAACGTAGCTCAGGCACAGCAGCTGCTGGCCAACATGAAGCTGCAGTCGGCGGCCGATCAGAACGCGCTGGACGGTATTGATCGCAACATGCAGTACCTCCAGCAGCAGGTCTCGACCATTATTTCAACCTCATATCAGGGTAACTACCGTTGGGGGACCAGCAATGACTGAAATGTATACGATATACGGCGGGGACATGTGGCGGCAGGTGTTAAACGGCGTCGTCACCATTCTGGGCGCCGATACGTTTGATACCTTGCTTCGCATTGTCAGCACATTTGGCGTGCTGGGGGTGATGGTGTCCTTTATCAAAACCCGTGATCCGCGCGTATTTATGCACTGGCTGGCCGTGTTCATGTTTATTACGTCTGTGTTACTGGTGCCAAAACGGTCGGTACAAATCCTCGATATCACCGACCCGGCAGCTGTGTACGAGGTGGACAATGTGCCGCTGGGACTGGCCATGATTGCGGGGCTGACCACCGGTGCGGGATTTGGGGTGGCGCAGTTGTACGATTACACCTTATCGCGCCCGGACTCGCTGACCTATACCAAGAGCGGGATGCTGTTTGGTTCTCAAATCGTGGCGCAAACCTCCGATTTTCGGACGCAAAACCCGCAGCTGGCACAGATGCTGACAGACTATGTCGAAAACTGTGTGATTGGTGACATTTTGCTTAACAACAAATACACCATCAACCAGCTGCTCAACAGCACCGACCCGCTGACGCTGATCACCAATAACCCGAGTCCTTTACGGGGGATCTATCAGACGGTCAGTGGGGTGAGGCAGTTTGTGACCTGCCAGCAGGCCGCCGGCACCATCAGAACGCTGATGGGGAGTGATATTTCGGTGGGCGGCGTCAGCTGGCACGATATGGCGACCCGCGTGTTTGGCAGTAAAGTGAATGCGGATGCGTTGCTGAGCAATGCCATGAACGACAGCTACGGATTTTTCTATGCAGGCGGACTGAGTGCCTCACAGATTATGCGTAACAACGTGACCAATGCCGCCATCCGCGACGGCTGGAAAGGGTTTGCCGCCCGCTCCTCGGATACGGCAAACCTGGTGAATCTGGCCACCGAATCGACCCTGACCAAACAGCGTCTGAGCTGGGCGGCGGGCGGGGCAATTGCCTCACAAACGTTACCGATGTTCCAGTCCCTGATGATGCTGATTCTGATTGGCCTTTTCCCGCTGGTGATTGCGCTGGCCCTGGTCAACCACACCATCTTCGGGCTGAATACCCTCAAGCTGTACGCCGGCGGGTTCTTGTATTTCCAGATGTGGCCGGTGATGTTTGCGATTTTGAATTCCCTGGCCAACTTTTACCTCCAGTCAAAAACCGGTTCAACGGCGTTGGTGCTGGCGAATCAGGATCGCATTGCCCTGCAACATTCTGACGTGGCCAATATCGCAGGCTATCTCAGTATGTCGATCCCGGTACTGTCCTTTTTCCTGACGAAAGGCGCAGCTTCGGTGGCGTCGCAGGTGGTGGGCGGCGTGATGAGTTCAGCGGCGTTCTCTGCGGGCGGTCAGGCATCCACGACCGCTGACGGCAACTGGTCGTTTAACAACATGTCGATGGATAACGTTAACGCCAACAAATTTGACACCAACCTGTCGCAACGTATGGGTCAGCAAAGCCACCAGATGGAAAATGGCGGGATGCGCACCCTGACGGCTGACGGTCATAACGTCTATGACACATCTCAGGCCATCTCTAACCTGCCGGTTAACATGCGACTCAGTTCACTGGCGAGCAGCGGTTTCCAGGAGCAGTCGCGGCAGGCGCAGCAGGAGGCACAAACGGCGCTCGATGGGTATAACCACAGTGTCACCAGCGGCTTCCAGCAACTGAACCAGCTGACCAGCCAAAGCGGTAACAGCGCTTCGATGACGCAGGGCAGTGAAAACACCCAGGCCACCAACGCAACACGGGGGGCGAGCATGATGATGTCGGCCGCTGAAAGCTATGGTAAAGCGCATAACATCTCTACCCAGGAGGCCTACAACCAACTGATGGACATCACCAATCAGGGTTCAGGGGGGGCAGGTATGTCGGCGAATGTTAAGGTGGATTCTGGCGATCAGCTCGTCGGGAAATTGGGCAAATGGGCCTCGGGTGTGAGTGTGGGTGGTGAGGCGCATATCAATACTGACTGGAGACATACCTCTGGCAGTGCGCACGGTACACAGGATTCTCATTCTGAAGGGAAAGACTTCCGCCATGACGAAAACAGCCAGACGGTCAAGGACTTCCGTCAGGGCATGGATATGGTGACGTCAGCGCGCGTGAGCGAGTCTGGCAACCAGACGGATAACCAGTCGAATTCCCAGGTTGAGCAGTATGCTGCGACGCTGAATGATGCGAAAAGTCAGTATCATCAGTACACTGACAGCAGCACCAAAAGCCAGGAATTCAGCCGGATGGCCACATTGGCCCAGAACGAAAGTGCCAGCCTGGATGCCAACTACAATCAGGAATTCGTGGACTGGACGACGGCTAAATTTGGTAATAATGCCCAGGGTATTCTGACCAACGTTAATTCCGCGCGTGAAGCGGCCACGGAGTTTATGAAAGAGCGTCTGGAGCCGGAAATCATGCAAAACTACGGCTCACGGACGGAACAGACAAACACACAACCTCTGACACCATCAAACTCGTTAGAATACGGCGCGGTCACTGCGCAACATACCGCAGGAGGTGACTCAATCCCTGCGCCTTATGGAGCCAGTACGGTGGTGGGCAGCCAGCAGAACGATGTAACAGGCTCTCGTGGTGTTACGGAAACTGACCCTAGAGGAACATTAACAACAGGGAACGCTCCGGGGACTACAGCAAGTGGGGGCCCAGATGAAGTTCACGGTACATCTCCGGTTCGGGGACCCGGTCCATTTTTGACGAGCGGGGGTGAGGAAGATCTGCATAATCAGGAGAGAAATCTTCATGGACCGAGTGAGGTTCACGGTACGTCTCCAGTACGTGGGGCCGGCTCATTACTGACAAGTGGGGGTGAGGTAAACCTACATAATCAGGAGAGAAACCTCCATGTGCAAGGTGGCCCACCGTCAGCGTCAATGGAAGATAATTATAATGCGGCTGCTGAGAAAGTGAGGGAGCACGCTGAGGGTGCTGGTATCCCTAAAAACGTGGCGGGGCAGGTTGCAGCACAAAGATCTGCTAATTTTAATGTCATTAGAGAAAATGGCGGGAAAATCGATCAAAACGAAACCCCTGTTCAGGCATCCAGTGATATACTCAGAAGTGAGCATCAAGGTGCGGTGAAAGGCCAGCAGATTGGCCGCACTGAAGAGGATCTAAAACAAACGTTACCTGTTTGGGATAGCTCAGAAAAAAGGGATAACTTTAAAGATAAACTTGAGCGGCTTAGAGAAGAGCAGAGAAAAGCTTCTTAAGGTCAATCGGTGAATTAGTGTGAGGATATATGAGTAATTTAACTGTTGATAAGATTGATGCTGATATCGCCGGTCTTATGAATGGCTTTGGATTTGATAGCCGTCCTATTCCTTCGCTATTCTCATTATTGAGATTGAGCTTATTTATTCCGTTGTTATCTGCCTTTTTTAGCCTGATCAGCATACTCAGTATTTATCTTTTTTATAAAGGTTCAGATTCATCGTTTGGTGGATATTTTAACTATCTTCTCAGTGATGGATGGATTGCTGTGATTCCAACGGTTGTTATTGGATTATTTTTTTCATTTATGACCTATAACAGTTTAATAATGTACATGTCAGTACCAAAAGAGCTTCGCGATAAATCCGTAATTCTTGGTCATTTAAAGAAAGTAGCATGTCGAACAGCTAGTGCGTTCTTGCTGCTTATGCTATTGACAGCATTGCTTTCTGGAACTTACTCAAGGTTAGCCTTTGCAATTCCATTGCTCGAGTTGGCGATGTTTTTTGCCATAAATTTGGTTGTTGGGTCTGAAATTAACCGCTTGGGTGCCGGCCTGGCCCTCGATAAAATTAGTAAGCTGATCAAAAAGATTTAAGCATTATCCCTGCTGCCGATAACCCTTCTGTCATTTTAACGGAAGGGTTTCACCCTCCAGATTTATATCCAAATAGCCAATATTTCGGGGCGTGCCTGCTCCGCTTTTTTGACAAGGAAACAGTAAATGAAAACCCGCAATTCTCTAGTGGCGGCTGCTGTCGTCTCATGCATGGTACTTTCCGGTTGCAGCGCGATGAGCACCGCCATCAAAAAGCGTAATCTCGATGTGAAAACACAGATGAGCCAGACCGTATGGCTGGAGCCATCAAGCGAGAAAACGGTCTATATTCAGGTTCGGAACACTTCTGACAAAGACATGGGCGACCTGCAAACGCTATTAGCACAGGATTTGCGTGCTAAAGGTTATAACGTCACGTCGTCACCGGACTCTGCGTATTATTGGATCCAGGCCAACGTGCTGAAAGCTGAGAAAATGGACCTGCGTCAGGCACAAGGGTTGCTCTCAACGGGGTATGAAGGTGCTGCCACAGGCGCCGCACTGGGCGCGGGGATCACCGCGTATAACAGCACATCCGGCGGTGCGATTCTGGGGGTAGGATTGGCTGCTGGTCTGGCCGGTATGGCGGCAGACGCGATGGTGGAAGACACCAACTACACAATGGTGACCGATCTGCAGATTTCGGAACGTAGCAAAGCGACCGTGACAACAGATAACGTCGCCGCGTTACGCCAGGGTAACTCGGGTGTGAAGGTGCAGACCAGCAGTGAAGAAGGCAACCGCATGAAATACCAGACGCGCGTAGTTTCTAACGCCAACAAGGTGAACCTCAAGTTCGAAGAAGCTAAACCGGTTCTGGAAGCTCAGTTGGCCAAATCCGTCGACGGAATCATGAACTAACCTTTCCCCGCTCGTTTATGCATTACCGGATGGCACACGGTCCTGTACCATCCGGTCAGCCCTCTTGTTAATCAATACGTATCAACAAAGTTGACACTAAAAGTAGTAATGATACAGTATCATCATTGTTGATACGCGAGGGTGAAGAAATGGCACAAGTTATCGTAAAAAAATGGGGCAATAGCCCGTCAGTCAGGCTACCGGTTGCAATCATGAAAGCAGCCTCTCTGAACATTGATGATACCGTTGAAATTGTCGTGGAAGAAGGACGCATCATCATCGTTCCAACGAGAGTAAAAGAATACTCGCTGGATGCTCTTCTGGCGGGGATCTCTGCTGATAATATCCATGATAAAGCCGATTTTGGTGCTCCGACTGGCAAGGAATTACTCTGATGGTTTCCCGTTTTGTACCTGACTCGGGGGATTTGATCTGGATTGATTTTGATCCTGTTGCGGGACACGAGCAAGGAGGGCATCGTCCTGCCGTTGTCCTCAGTCCTTTTGCTTATAACAACAAAGTGGGGCTTTTACTCTGTGTCCCCTGTACGACACAAGTCAAAAACTACCCGTTCGAAGTGGAATTATCAGGAAGCCGCGAGGGTGTCGCCCTAGCCGATCAGGTGACCTGTGTTGACTGGCGAGCCAGAAAGATAACCAAGAAAGGAACGGTTGCTGTAAACGAGTTGGCTGAAATACGTGCCAAGGCTAAATCTCTCATAGGATGAATTTCCCCAGTTTCCTGTATTACGTTTTTTCCGGTTAATACCTGAATACCCTGTCTTCTCCATGCATAACGTAACAACCCTACACGCCACCCTTTAACTCTCCGGTGGCCGTGCCTGCTTTTCCACCTGTGATATTCCGCTTCCTCGTTCAGACGCAAATCCCCGCGTCCGGACTGTGGCGAGCGTTGCCGCTAAACGCCCAACTGAAGGAATTGCTCATGCTACACAAAAGTGCCCGTGGCCTGATGGCCTGGTTTACCCTGTTTTTTATCTGGAGCGCGTTTGTTCTCTGGTATCACGGCGTCGCCCTGCTGCAGTTCATCATGCACGACAGTAATTTTTACGCCTTCTCGCTGGCCTTACGCCAGACCCGCAGCGATATGCTGCCTGATGCTTTGCCGGTCGTACTGTTGATGATGTTGGTGTTGGCGGTTGGTGCATTTTTGTCGTCTGTCACGGTTGCCATGATAAACGCGGTGGCTTTCCTGTTCAGAGCGGCCGGTGCACTGATCCAGGCGCAGTTCAGTCAAACTCACGCACGCCGCAATACATCTTCATTCCATTAAGTTCTTTACTGCTTTTTCGTCCCTTTCATCCCCGTTTTTTCATTGACCATCCTGAACTGCCCATCAGGGCGGTTTAATCCTGCGCGTTCGCCGGAGCTGAACCATGAGTTTTACACCGAAATACCTCACGCAGGGGGGCCAGATGACGGCCTACCGGCTGCGTATGTTTGCCCAGGTCAACCAGTGGATATTTAACTGGCTGTTCCTCTTGTTTTTGTTATCCACCGGCGGCGTATTTTGGGCGGTCACCTCCGCCGATGTGCTGAATAACGGTTTCTGGTACTGGACCGGCAGGCTGTTTTCCAGTTTTGTGCCGCTGATGAACCCGAAAAGTCCGGCGACTTGGGATATCAGCTGGCACTGCAATAGCGGCGTACAGTTGTGCACCACCAAACTGACGCTGGGACAGCTGCTGGCTGACCCCTGGATGCAGTCGATGGGCGGCCAGCTGGTGAACAACTTAAAACTGAGTGCCGCAGGCTGCGGCACGGTGTGTTTGCTGTTGTTCAGCGTGATTGCCTGGTACGTGGGGCGCATTGGCAAAAAAGAGAGTGAAGATACCTATCTCTCCGGCATGACGCTGACGGATGACCTGGTCAGTGTGAACCGTCAGTTGAAAAAGGCCGGACAGATGTCTGACCTGCAGATTGGCGGCCTGCATATGGTCAGGCATGCCGAGGTGATGAATTATCTGATCCACGGCACCATCGGCGTCGGTAAATCCACCCTTATCCGCTGGTTGCTCGACTTTATACGTAAACGGGGGGACCGGGCGATTGTCTACGACTCCGGCGGCACCTTTATTGAAACGCACTATGACGAACGTATCGATAAAATCCTCAACGCGCACGACAAGCGCTGTGAGAACTGGGTGCTGTGGCGGGAAGCGCGGGAGGTGGTGGACTACGAGAACCTGACGGCCTCGCTTATTCCGGTGGAGGGCGAGTCCGACCCGTTCTGGGTGTCCTCATCGCGCACCATTTTCAGCGATACGGCGATGCAGTTTGCCTCACATAGCGATCGCAGTATTGAGAAGTTTCTCACAGCACTTCTATCTATCGACCTGAAAACCCTGCGCGAATTTCTCAAAAATACGCCTTCCGCCAACCTGGTAGAGGAAAAAATTGAGAAGACGGCCATCTCGATCCGCTCGGTGGTGACCAACTATGCCAAAGCCCTGCGTTACCTGCAGGGGCTTGACCAGGAGGGGAAACCCGAGTTCAGCATCCGGGAGTGGATGACCGACGCGCAATACGACAGTAGCTGGTTGTTTATTTCCACCACGGCCCGTCATCGCAAGTCGGTTCGCCCGCTGATGTCGATGTGGCTGTCGATGGCGACGATTTATCTGCAAAGTATGGGGGAAGATCCCGACCGCCGCGTGTGGTTTGTCATCGATGAAAAAACCGGTCTGCAAAAAATCCCAGAGTTTTCGGAGACGCTGGCTGAAGGGCGAAAATTTGGCGGTTGTTTTGTTATTGGCATCCAGAACATGCCACAGCTTATCAACGTGTACGGCCGTGAGGTAGCCAAGTCTATTTTCGACCTGCTCAACACCCGTTTTTATGGCCGTTCGCCGAGCGCCGAGGTGGCGAAAATCGTTGAGGAAGAGCTGGGGCATCAGCGCCGTCGTGAGGCGCGGGAGCAGAACAGCTACGGTCTTGACCAAATCCGTGACGGTATCTCCATCAGCCGTGACAAGGTCAACGAGCCGGTGGTCGATTATGACCAGATCATGTCGATGCCAAACCTGCGTTTCTATGCCCGCCTGCCGGGGGAATACCCGGTCGTGAAACTGGATCTGAAGTACCGCCCGCAGAAGAAATATCACAAGGCGCTGATTGAGCGCGATTTCAAGGATGTGCTCAGTCCCCAGCTGGAACAGGTCATCAGCGAGAACGAACAGGCGACGCGCAGGGCGGGCATTGTCTTCCCGACCGGCGACGAAATTCTGGAAGGGCAGAAAGCCGCAGCGGAACCGAAAAATGCCGGTCAGTCATCCAGCCCGGCGGTGACACCGCAAGCCGACCGGCAGAAAACTGTCCAGACCGGAAAGCAGGCCGATATCCCGCTCGTGTCCGCCTTCAGTCAGAGTACTCCCCGGTTGCCAGGGGCGTGGAAAAATCAAAACAACACGACTCTGAAAAGCCCGAAACCGCCCCTGACGGTGTGGGTTCAGAAGCACCCGAACCCTCTGATGCGCCGATACTGCCAGCGAATGTTCGCCCTTTCACCCCGCGTATGCGACAGGATCCTCCGCCGGCGGAAACTGTGAAAAAGGGCGTGGCACCCGAGATAGAGGCCAACACACAGACTAAACCTGAACCTGTGCCTGTCGTACTGCAACCCGCCATAACGACTCACACCATACCTCCTCAACCACACACCTCTGCCGCGCTGAAAAACCCACCAGTGTTGTCTGTTGCTGCCAACAACATGAAACCGTTGGCCGGCCTCAGCGCGCTTGAATTGCTCGCGCTTAAACGCCGTAAGCCCGTTTCGTCTTCAGAAGGCCCGGACAGTCAGGCCGCTGCAGAGGCACAGGGTGAAGCACCGGATCTGCAGATGGAGGTGGAGGTTGATGAAAAAGGCGAGCTTATTTTGCGCACGTTGAGCGCCCGGAAGGAGTCACCGGAAAGCCTGGATGAGGCCCAGGCGACTGAGTACGGCGCGGCAAACCGCGCGATGGCCGAGGAGGAACGGAACATTCTGCGACACCACGATGATTATGACGCGTACCAGCATATGGATGAACACCACGAACCCGGAGGTTTTGAACGATGATGACCGTTGCCTCCGTTGCGTCTGCTGCAGACGCGGCGGGCTATTACAGCAGCAAAGATAACTACTATTTTCTCGATGATCTGCAAAGCCAGTGGCTGGGGGAAGGCGCCCGTGAGCTGGGTCTGGAGGGGAACGTTGATCTTGAGGCGTTCACCAATGTCCTGCACGGGCGTTTGCCGAATGGCGTGGAGCTGGGGAAGGAGGTGTCAGGTAATCATGTGCATCGGCCCGGACACGACTTCACCTTTTCTGCGCCTAAAAGTGTCTCAATGCTTATCCTGGCAGGCGGCGATAAGCGCCTGTTGCAGGCCCATATTGAGTCTGTCAAAGAAACGCTGGCTATCATGGAGCAGACGATTTCCGCCCGTGACACGAAGGAAGGCATCACCTCCATCGTCCCCACCGGCAAGATGGTGGCGGCGCTCTTTACCCACGATACGTCACGCAATCTCGATCCGGCCATCCACACCCACGCCGTGGTTGCCAACGTGACCGAGCTGGACGGCAAGTGGAAGGCGCTGGCCACCGACGCCATTTATGGTGCCGGGTTTATTGAAACGATGTACCGCCATCAGGTCAGCTTCGGCAAAATCTACCGCAATAGCCTGAAGGCGAAAGCCGAGACGCTGGGGTATGAGACAGAACTCACAGGCGGCAAGCATGAACTGTGGGAAATAAAAGGGTTTCCGGAGGCGGTGCTGGAGGAGTTTTCGTCCCGCCACCGTGAAATCGCCGCCCAGGTCGGGGATGAAGCGTCACTGAAAAGCCGCGACGTCGCGGCGTTAGACACCCGGCAGAAAAAGGTCGATATCAGCCGTTACGGACTTGATGAAGCCGATGCGCAGGGCGCACGCACGCCGGCTGCCCCTTCACTGACGCCAGCTGACACTGCCAGCGGGCCCTCACTGTCCCCTGAGCGTCTGGATTTACCGTCATTACCGGCAGCTGAGGTGAGTAAATCGTCTGCCGGTCCTGTCCACACGCCTGCAGAGGTGGTTAATTTGGCCGAACCCGAAAAGGAAAAGACGGAGAAAGATGCGGATGAGCAGGGTACACCGGCGGAACCTCCAATCGCCAAACCGGAGACGCAGGCCGGTCGCAACCGCCTGCAGGCCCGGTGGGATCAGCAGATGGCTGATCTGAATTTTGATATCCGTGAGGTGATAGACGCGGCGCAGGTTCGCGCCGTGGAGCCTGAACCGGCGGAAGAACGCCCGCTGCCGCCGGGTGTCATGCAGGCGGTGCGTACCGCGATTTCGGTGCTGAGTGACACCCGTACTCGCTTTACCTACGGCGACCTGCTGATGACTGCGCATGAAGTGGGGGAAGCGCAGCAGTCTATTCCCAATCTCCGCAAGGCAATCGACCGGGCCATCGTTGAAAACCTGCTGGCCCCGCTGGACGGGGATAAAGGGGTATTTACCTCGCATATTCATCTGTTGGATGAGCTGTCGGTGCAGGCTCTGGCGACCGATATCGTGAAAGAGGGCAAAGTGGTCAGTTTCCGCCAGCCGGACCACGAAACACCTGAACGTCTCAAAGCGGTGGAATTTGCGCCGGTGGCCATCCTGAACGCGCCGGCGTCAATCGGCCGTTTGCGCGAGGTGTCGGAAGAACTGGTGACAATGTCACGTGAACATGGCCGCGAGGTGAAAATATTGGCCAGTTCTGCCGAACGGGGCCTGAGCTTTGGCAAATCACCGCTGCTCAAAGACGACATCCTCTACCGCAGCCGCGTTTTAGATAAGGGGTTCAGTCTCTCACCGCACAGCACGCTCATCGTGGAAAGTGCGGAGCGCCTCGGACTCAAGGAGATGCTGGTCCTGAGCGGCGAAGCGAAGGAGAAAGACGCCCAGCTTATTTTCCTGGACAGCGCCGGGCGGCAGTCCAACGCCAACGCCCTGTCGGTGCTGTCATCCGCCGGCGTGCCCCGTCACGGCCTGACCGAACCGGTGGCGGGGCTGGAGGCGCGGGTGATCAGTATCGGCGATAAGCGTGACCGTTACCGCGCACTGGCTGAACGCTATGCTGACCTGAGTTCACCGGACGCTACCGTCACCGCCGTGGTCACCGGCGCACGCGAACAGCAGCATCTGACCGGCATTATCCGTGACGCCCTGCAAAACGCCGGCAAGCTTGAACGGGACGGCGTGACCGTCGAAGCCCGCACGCCGGTCTATGCCAGCGTGAAGGAGCGGCTGCTCCCGGCCACGTACCGGGCGGGGATGGTGCTGGAAGACCGGTCAGACAAAAATGAGACCCGCCACTACACCCTTGACCGGGTGCATGAGGAGGCGCGCATGTTGTCACTTATCGACAGCGACGGCGTTCTGAGCCGCGTAAAACTGAGCGACCTGACCGGCGACTGGCGGCTGTTTACCCGTGAACAGTTGCACGTTGCTCAGGGAGAGCAGCTGTTTGCCCTGGCCGCTGACAAAGCCAATGGGCTGAAAGCCCGCGACCGGCTGACGGTCACTGCCGTCAGTGAGGGAAAATTAACGGTGCAACGCGATGGACAGAAAAAACCGCTGCAGGTCGCGACCGGCCGGCCGCTGTATCTGACGCATGGTTACGTCAGCGCACCGGGGAGCCGGGACAATGAGCACGGTATCGTGCTGGCCAGCCTCAACGCCCGTGACCTGTCCGGCAACATCATGAACGCCCTGGCCCAGTCGGGCCATGAGGCGGAAATCTTTACCGGGGAAGCACAAAACAAGGCGGAAGAGAAACTCGGCCGTATGCGCACCACCCGCTCACCGCTGGCGTTAGTCCGCCAGGCCAGTGGCAAGGAAGACACCGGGGAAGCGCTGGCAGCGTTAAACTCAGGGTTACTCACGGATGCGCAAAAAGCCGTGTCGCGGGCGGTTGCCCAGATGAAGGAGGTGGCATTTTCCGAGGTGAAGCTGCTGGAGCAGGCGGGCACGTTCTTCAATCACCTGGGGGCTTTACAGGCTGAAGTGGCACGGCAGGTTAAAGAGGGTGATCTTATCCCGGTGAAAGTCGGCGGCGGAGGCGGATTTGTGGGGCGGGCAACCTGGGAGATGGAAAAGACCATTATCCGGGAAATTGATGCGGGTAAAAATACCCAGACGCCGCTGATGGCCACGATGGACCCGGTCTTGCTTAATGGGCTGACCGCTGGGCAGAAGGCCGCCACGACGCTTATCCTGCAAAGTCCCGATCGTTTTACCGCCGTACAGGGGTATGCTGGTGTCGGGAAAACCACCCAGTTCCGGGCAGTGAAAGCCGCGATTGACACCCTGCCGGAAAGTGAACGACCGCTCGTGATTGGTCTGGCACCGACGCACCGTGCGGTGAAGGAAATGCGTGATGTTGGCATCGAGGCGCAGACCCTTAAATCCTTCGTGGTGGACTGGCAACAGCGCACGGCGGCAGGTGAAGACGTGCGTTATACCAAGACGCTTTTTCTGATTGATGAGTCCTCGATGCTGGGGAATCAGGACACCGCTGCCGCCTATCAGGCGATATCGCGCGGGGAAGGGCGTGCCGTGCCGGTGGGCGATACCGGACAGCTGCAGTCACCGGAAAGTGGGGCACCGTTCACGCTGATGCAGGAGCGCAGTGCCATCGACGTTGCCGTCATGAACGAAATCGTTCGCCAGCGCAATCATGACCTGAAATCTGCCGTTTACAGCGTTATTGAGAACAAAGCCGGTGCAGCCCTCGAGAAAATTGAGCAGGTGTCACCGACGACGGTGCCGCGTATGGGTAACACCGTCTCCTCTGCCGGCTCGGTTATTGAAACGGATTCGCCGGTGCCCGCCATTATCCGGGACTACATGAGCCGGACGCCGGACGCCCGTGAGCGCACCATGATTGTGGTACAGCTGCATGAAGACCGGCAGGCGATCAACACCGGGATTCATCAGGCAATGGTGGATGAGAAAGTGTTGGGGGATAAGGCGATAACCGTCCCGATACTGGATCGCATTACCGGGGGGCGCCACGATTTTAACCGAATCAATGACTGGAAGGCGGGGCAGGTGGTGCTGGCCAACGAGCGTTATCTGAGCGTGACGGGCGTGGACAAGGGCACGGATCGGGTGTTTTTGCGCGATGAGAATGACCGTATGCACTATTACTCCCCGGCGGAGCTGAATGTGACCGAGATTGAGGTGTTTGAACGGCGTGAGATTGAGCTGCGGGAAGGTGACAGCGTGCGCATGAGCAAAACGCAGAAGCAGGCGGGGCATGATGCTCATGAACAGTACCGGATTGAAACGCTGCGGGACAACGGCGAGGTGGTGCTCAAAAATGCCGGGGGTGAAAAGGTCATTACGCCGGGCAGGACGCTGGCAGACCAGCACATTGATTATGCCTGGGCAGTGACGGGCTACGGCGCACAAGGGGCCAGTACGGACTATGTGATTGCGCTGGAGGGGACGGACGGTGCGCGTAAGAGAATGAGCGGCATGCGGGCCTTTTACATCAACGCCTCCCGCGCCCGCGACCATGTGCAGATTTACACTGACGGCCTGCGTGACTGGATGGATACGCTGCGGAAAAAGGACAACGGCCCGACGACTGCACATGACGCCCTGACACCCGAGTCCGAGCGGTCACAGGCCCGGAGTATCTGGGCGATGGGGCAGCCGGTGGGCAAAACGGCAATCGGGCGAACCTACCTGCGGGAACAGGGGTTAAAAGAGAACCCCGTGACGGCGCGGATTATTCCGCCGACCAGGAAATATCCGATGCCGCATCTGGCGTTACCGGTTTATGACGGCAACGGCAAAACGGCGGGTCTGACGATGTTTCCTCTTCAGTCAGACACCGGCCAGATACAGACCGGGCCGGTGCGCCAGCTGACGACCGAGGGCGCCCAGGCGGCGGTGGTACAAAAAAGCCGTAACGGCGACACGATTGTAGTCAGCGATATGACGCAGGCGCTGGCGGCGGCGCGAGGCAACCCGGCGGCAGGCGTATTGCTGCTCACCGGCCGGCAGATGCCGTCCGCGCAGCTGCTGAAAGTGGCGGGCGGGGTGACTGACCGGACAGTCAGGCCGGATGCCACGTTGCTCAGGCTGGTCCAGTCTGAGTTGCAGGAGATCCTGCGGTATCTGCCGGCAGAAGAACGGCCGGCGGATGAGTCTGCCCTGCTTCGCCAGGCACTCCGGGCTATTGAAGAGACGCGGCATCCCCCGTCTGAAATTCAGCTTCCCGAGTCTAAAGGGCAGGACGTGCCAGCTTTGTCAGCACAATTGGTAGAGCGTGTAGTTCAGAACATGCAGCAGGAAATACCGGTGCTACCGGGTGAGAAACTGCCTGACTACGCCGCACTTATCCGTCAGGCGTCCGGCCTGCTTGTCCAAAACGAAGCCCTGCAGGACAACAACGGTGCCATTCGGGCCGTGCTGGCCACCCTTGCCGGGGCGGGTCAGTTTGCCAGTGCAGTATTGCCGGCTGAAAACGCACAGGGAAGCCTGGTGTCTGCAGAAGCACTCCGCTACGTGCAGGCCGAGCAGGATAAAGCGCACGGCACTGCTAAAAACCCGCAAAATGACCTGTCTGAGCGGGCGCTGGCCAGCGCGGCGCGTGAACTGGAAAAACAGGGGCAACTGACGTTACCGCCCGAAAGTCGGGGCCGGGAACCGGAGCGGGAAGAAATTACCCATGAAGCCGTCCGAAATATTCAGAAAGAACGTTAATCCACACCGCGACATATCCTTGCAGCGGCACAACCTTTTATTCACCGGTGACACCGGGATCCTTCTTCGAGAGACATCATCATGACAAACCGTTTTAACGCGGCGGCGCTTTCGCTCGCCCTGAGTTTTACTTTCGGTTCAATCCACGCCGGCGCCGCAGAGTCGGCAGATTTCACGCCGGCGCAGCAGTCACGCATCGGCGAGATTGCTGGCGATTACCTGGTGGCCCATCCGCAGGTGCTCATCGAGGTGAGCAAAAAGCTGCAGGCGCAGCAGGCAGCCATCAAGGCGCAGCTGATGGCGGAGTCTGCTCTGAAGGGGCACCGGCTGCTGATGCAGCTTGACGGCGTGCCGGTGAAAGGCCCGCAAAATTCGAAAGTGATTGTGACCGAGTTTTTTGATTTCGAATGTATCGCCTGCAGCATGATGGCCCCGGTAATGGAGCAGGTCATGGCCAGCAACCCGGATGTGCGGTTTGCTTTTCGTGACTGGACGATTTTTGCCGGGCATTACCCCGAGTCTACACAGGCGTCACGCCGGGGTCTAGCTATCTGGAAACAGAAGGGGGTTGATGCCTATATGGCCTATCACAACGGGATTTACGGCACCGGCCATAACGAAGGGAAACTGACGTCAGACGATATTGAAAAAGTGGCCACGGCAGCGGGCGCAGGAGAAGAAGACGTCGCGAACCGCGCAGCGGCAGATGCCCTGATCGCGGGTAACAGTGCGCTGGCAGAGCTATTGGGATTAACCGGGACGCCGGGGATCATCGTGATGCCGGCAGAGAACGCGACCGCTGACAACACGACGGTCATTCCGGGCGTCGTGTCCGCTCAGGTGATGCAGCGGGCCATCGATAATGCGATGAAATAAGGCGAAGTCGTGCAGGCCACCGGGTTTGAGGTGACTTTGCGCGGTGTCAGGAGAAAAACGATGAATGGTGAAAAAACACTGTCGATCCACTTTTTTGACCTGCATGGCTTTGTGTTCAGCGATGATGATATCGAGCATCAGCGGGTGTGTTTCAGAACCTGTCCGGGATTGCACCACGAGGCACTGAAGGTGGCCATTACCTGTCTGACTAAGTGCGTGCCGGAAAACCTGACCTGGGACGCGTCCTGTGGGGAAGGTTCTTTTTGCCTGCTGACCGCCAGTGTGTCATCAGGGATTTATGCATTGTCCTACCGGGAGGAAACAGACTGATGAAGAACAACAGATTGCGAGTGGCCTTACTGGCCATGTTATTGAATGTGGGCGTTTGCACCGCCAGCGCGGCCCCGTCGGTACAGGTGGGATTCTCACCGGAAGGCAGTGCGCAGCAGTTGGTTCTGCAAACGGTGAATGACGCGCGGCAAAGCGTTCGTCTGATGGGGTACTCGTTTACCTCACCGGACATTGCCGGGGCGCTGGTCGAAGCAAAGAAACGGGGCGTCGATGTTCAGGTTGTTCTGGATGAGGGCGGCAATCGCGGGAAAGCCAGCCTGGCTGCGATGAATTTACTCGTTAATGCGGGGATCCCGGTGCGCACCGTCAGCCAGTTTAAAATCATGCATGACAAGGTGATTATTGTTGATGGCCAGACGGTCGAAACCGGATCATATAACTATACCCTGTCTGCCGCGCGGTCGAATTCGGAGAATGTCCTGGTACTGCACGATGTGCCTGACCTGGCACAAACCTATCTGACACACTGGCAGTCGCGCTGGGCCTTAGGCAAAAAATGGGTGTCATCGTACTGACAGAGATCCTCCGGCGTTCTGAATGGCGAACGTTACCTCTTTCGCATTTTCGATTTATCCCGCGCCAACGGGAGTGAAAATGCTTTTTATGCTGCTGATTTAATGAATCTATAGTAGGCTTTCCCAAACGATATATTCAGAACCTTGGGGAGGCCAAAATGTCACAATCCACAAATGCAGCTCCTTCCTCGGCGAAACCTAAGCGTGCTTACAGAAAAGGCCAGCCATTGTCGGGAACAGAACGACAACTCGCTTCAATTTCTCGTAAACGGTTAAGCCAAAAAGAAATTAAAGTCTTTGTGGACCCTGAGATAAAGTCGATATTGATGGGAATGTGCAAAGAAGAAGGTGCAACGCAAGCTGAAGTCCTTCAGCGACTAATAAAGAATGAAGCTGAACGAACCAGGTAAGAGTGTGGGTTGACATTCTTGCATGTGAACACAGGTAGTGCTAGATTGCTGATCGAGTAGAGAATTTCTGGCGGGCCACGCCTTAAGGTGGCAGGGAATGGGTGCTGAGAGACAGATTCACAGGCCCAGAAAAGCAAAAACCCCGATAATCTTCTTCACTTTGGCGGGCGAGGAAAGATAATCGGGGTTCACTAAAACTGTATAGAGTTGTTGCTCTATGCAGGGAGTATAAATTTATGACTCTGAAAGGTCAACTCCTCCGGCGCAACATAAGCGTTGGGAGCCGTGTCTGAACAACTGTTCCCGTTCTCACCGGTAGTAAACAGTGTTTCTGCCAGTGTCTATCGTCCTTCACGTCGGGGTGAAGCTAACCGTCTGCGCAAAGGCCAGTCGAAGACGCACCGCAACAACCAGCCGGCCTACACGGGCAAGACGCCGCGCGGCATGGCTGCAAAAGTGGTGGCCTGCTTCCGGCAGCATGACTGGCGTCGAAATGCCGATTTGATCGCGCTTCGCCGTACTGGCTACACGCCTTACTCCCGTGCGTCTGACCCCTCATTTACCCCTAAACCCATGCGTATTACCCCACGCTCTGAGAGCCGTGAGGCGCTGACTTCTCTGTCTTTGGTTCTGGCCGCAAATTGTGACTACAGCCCGGACAGCGATTACCTTTTCGAAATGATGCTGCCCGTGGAAGAGATTGCCCGCCGCATGAATGCGCTGCACGTTTATGAGAATGGCCGCAAAGCCTATGACGTGTTATTGCACGCCCTGCGGGTGATGGAACAGCTGGATTACGTGGTGATACACCGTGACCGCGACGCCGATTCTGGCCAGAACAAGCCCATGCGAATTTTTCTCACCGACAAATGCTTTACCTCACGCGGCATCGCCGTTGAAAGCATCCGGGAGTGGTTGCATAAATATCGCCAGTGGGCGGTAGCCAGCGGACTGGCGGAGTCGATGCAGCAGAAATATCAGCGTCACCTGCTCAAAATGGCGCGTCTGGGCATCAATATTGACCGCCACCATTCACTTAAAAACCGTCTGAGACAGATAAAACGCTGGGTTGTCAGTCCGGAACTGCGTTCTGAAAAGCAGCGCGTGATGTCTGATGTCGAAACCGCGCTGAATGGGCATATCCCGAAATTGAAGCGCATTCGCCCGGACAATGCCCGCAGTAACCGCTATAGGAATGCTTGGTGGCGTTGGGTGGGCAGCGCCCAGTGCACAATGGCTACTCAGATGCAGATCGAGGGCGCCATTAAGACTGAATTCCCGACGTTGCTGACTACTGACAGCGAAAAGTATTACCGGATGCTGCTCGAACGCGCCGGCGTCCCGTTGTTATAGTCTGAGCCCCGATATTACTTTATCCCTAATTCTCATTTCGCGATTTTCGCGCAGGACATGCTGACTCTTTTCCGCTAGCTGGGAGCCGGGCAGGATTTCCCGTGCCTGCAATTCAGGTTCCACCTTACTCTATGACGCTGGTAAAGCCATTTTTACGCCTTCCGGTCGTTCTATTTAAAAAATTGAAAATTAACTTCGAAGGGATGGCCCAGGTTATTGATGTACTAACATGCAAAGTCTATTTAACTTCGAACAATATTGTTTTACTTCATTAATTTCGAACGTTACTTCTGAACTAAACATGCTTTCTAAAGAAAGATTACTCCTGAGCCGGCCTATGGCACGGCATCTGGAGTAGCTCCCTTCGCTATGCTCAGGGCAAACGTTTCATCCAGTAACAGAGTCTTTCTATTAAAAACCCTATTAGATAGCACCCCGGACAAGCCGGGGCAAAAACAAACATTTTAGTTACAACATTCAGCATATATAACTAAACACAAGTGCAAACCTCAGATACAGAGACAACCGGAGCATCGTACTCGCCACTGAAAAGCCCCGCCGCCCCGGGCCTTTGGCCCGGAACAGAGTGGCTTTATAGTGGATGTTGTAACTACTAAGTAATGTGTCGCTTTAAAAAGTGTTGCTGGAGGTCATATCTACACGCCCGTAACCGCCCTACGGGCGCCAACGCGGAGATACGCCCCGGACTACGCCGGGACCACTCCGACGGCGCACATAACGTTCTTCACCGCTATACGCGGATTTGGTCTAGCAGGGCAAGGGAGGGGTATCGGTGATACTCTATCAATCCAGGGCGGCTTTGCCGCGTTACCGGCGACCCTAACTATCCTGGTATATATAGCCACAGTTGTCGCCTTCATGCCGCTGACGCGGCATATAACAGTCTAACACTTGAATATTTTACGATAATCTGGGGGGTAAGGCCGGTACCACGCTGGATCTGTTGATCACCCTCGCTGGTAACACGGTCTGGCCAGATGATAATGAATATGCCCGGGGGGCCCGGTGGTATATCAATGTGCCGGATGCCACTGACATGATGTGGCTGCTGAAATCGCTGGACGTTGTCACGGTCAACGAGGGGTGATCGGAAACTGGCGGCGACTGCTCAAATCTTTTGGGCAGACGACGCCAGTTGAACAAGCCGCAGGCGCGTTAGCTTGTTTTTAAAGGGAGGAGAGGAAGCCTTCGGCAGGATTAAGGATCCGGTTTACTTTTAAACGAGGGGCATAAAAAAGGCCGCTTACGCGACCATTTTGTGATTATCCGGTTTAGCAAGTTCAGCACAAAAGTCTTGCATAACCGCTTTGTATTCCTGCTCTGGTAGCTTGACGCTTACGTTATGCGTACCTGATTGGGGTTCTACGCCGGAACCGCCGAAATTTCCGTTACCCCAGTTTCAGCCCGGCGACCAACACATCTAGGTCAATAATTTCATTGCTGTTCTGGAAGGTATAATGCCCGTTCAGCAAAATGTGTTGCCAGGCCACCGGCGATATCCGGGGCAGATTCTCAATACCTTTGTCGTTACCCTCTGCTTCCAGTCGCTCCAGTAGTCGTGACAGGATCGCGGAGTTGTAATAAACGATCGCGTTGGAGATCAACCGCCCGCATTGGCTACCGAAGTCCTATAGTCCTATTTCTTCGCTTTTACTACTGCCGGTTCTGCTTTTCCGGCCAGCAATACCACCAGTTGTTCGTTATGCGCTTTCAACGCCATTAGTTCACCAGTCATCGCCGCTTTAGATTCCCTTGCCTCAGCAGCCTCTTTCAAGGCTTTATCCAGTGCTGTTTGCCTGGTATTAAGTTCCGTACTGGCTGCTTTCCCAGCTTCATCAAGCCGCTTTTGCAGGTCGCTCTCGCTCCGGGTATGCTGTGCTTTAAGCTCCTTTATTTCTCCGGTGTGCTGTTCTCTGACACCCTGCAACTCTGTCGTATGGCGCGTAATGGCTGCGGCCAGTTTATTCTCGGCGGCATCGAGCCGCTTTTGCAGATCGTCTTCGTTTCGGAAATGCAGCGCCTTAAGTTCTTTCACTTCCCCGACGTGCAGCGTCCTGATGTCCTGCAGTTCTGCCGCATGGTGTGTAATAGCCTCGGCCAGTTTGCTCTCGGCTGCATCGAGGCGCGTTTGCAGTCCGGCCTGCTCTTGCCGGTGCTGTTCCGCCGCCGCTTTACCGGCCCTGTCAGTTTCAGCAAGCTGTTTCTCCGTCGCAGCCAGACGTTCGCGCAACTGAGCCAGTTCGATGGCCTGCGACTGCTCTTTCCCCCTGCTTTCGTCCAGCGCCACCAGGGTTGTTCTGTGTTCATCACGCAGGGTATCCAGGGCTTCTTCCAGATCGTCAACGGTCTGTGCTGCGTCGGCCAGTTCACGCTCGGCCTGTGCCGTCTGCTCACCAGCTGCGCGGGTGACTTCGGCAACCCGCCGTTCTGATGCTCTGACCGCTTTATCATTCAGCTCTAACGTTAACTGAGCAATGCGCTCCGTTAAGGCCACTGATACTGCCTTCATTTCTTCTGCGACTTCAACAGGCAGCTCTGCAACGGGTTCATGTTCAACAACTGATTGCCCCACCTGATATTCATCCCACACCAGACGCAAGCGATTAGCATCGCCACCGCCCACTTTCTTACGCAGGGCAAAACCTGTGATGTTTCGTCCCTCCGCGAGCAACGCCTTACCAGCCTCAATGATATCGTCGTGAGTGAATGTAACCGGGCGCATACTTTATCCTCCATCTGAATATGCACACATTATAATCAAAAGAAATTAATAAAGAAACAAAGAAAGTAAGAAATAAAGAAAGTAATTAAGTGACATTGTCACGTTACGCGTTGTCAGTTTTATGTATACCCTAACCTGACGTCAGGCCTGATAATGAAAAACTGTCAGAGTAAAGTTACTCTGACAGTTTATTGACACTTGTAATTAAAAGTCATAGATTCTTTTCTGACACATTCAGTATTGGAGGCGTATGAAAGGTCAACGTATTGGCTATATCCGGGTAAGTAGCTTTGACCAGAACCCAGAACGGCAACTAGATCAGACTCAGGTGGATAAAGTTTTCGTCGATAAAGCATCGGGTAAAGATACTCAGCGGCCAGAGCTGGATTCACTGTTGTCATTCGTGCGTGATGGAGACATCGTGGTGGTTCATAGCATGGACAGGCTGGCTCGTAACCTGGATGATTTGCGCCGTCTGGTACAAAAGCTTACCCATAAGGGAGTGCGTATCGAATTTGTTAAAGAATGCCTGACATTCACTGGCGAAGATTCACCAATGGCAAACCTGATGCTCTCAGTGATGGGGGCTTTTGCAGAGTTCGAACGTTCTTTAATCCATGAACGTCAGCGTGAAGGGATCGCTTTAGCTAAGCTACGTGGAGCTTACCGTGGACGGAAAAAATCTCTGTCCTCAGAACAACAAATTGAAGTTCGACGGCGAGCAATGGATGGTGAGAAAAAAGCCCAGCTTGCTCGTGAGTTTGGTATTAGCCGTGAAACGCTGTATCAATATCTGAAACAGTCTGATTAACATCTCATTTTTATGTATTCGTATGTGATCCGTAGCCAGGGAGGCACTTTTGCCAGCAGATTTTTTAAACGCGGAACAACGTGGAAGAGAAAACAGCAACATATAATCGACTAAGAGGACTGGTATCTGAATTCGGCATCATTGCTCCACAAAGCACAGATGCCCTGCGGCATATAGTTTCTGAGCAACAGAGTTCTTTACCACTTCAGGTTCAGCAATGTGTCGATGATTTGCTGAAACACATTAATCATATTGAAGAAAAAATTACTGAATATGGCCGGACTCTGTCTCGTTCGGCAAAGACTGATCACCGTAGCCAGCGATTAATGGAGCTGAAGGGGATTAGCCCCACAACTGCCTGTGCACTGGTCGCCACTACAGCTAACCCACGAAAAAACGCCCAAAATCGCGTGGATGAATTCTGGGCGGGTGAATAGCTATGCACCGAAACCGTTGATGGGAGATTTGGGGCTAAAACCTAATGGCATAGCGTAAAAGACTGACTTTCACCTGCTAATCATCATCTCTATCTCTGTATGGAGATACACGGCGAAATCCCTCGCTCTCCAGTTCCTTATGTTTTTCAGTGTATTCATTGGCTATAGAGAGCCGCTGTTCTGTGTTCAGTGAGGGATCAGACAGCGACTTCTCATGCAATTCTCGCAACTCATCAACTAACGCACTTAGCTTCATAAATTCATCGTCACTCATTTGCGTATTTCTCCAGATTTTGAACGAATAGATCCACGATTATCCTAGTGGAGGTGGAGGGGTTATGCTTTTATTTGCATTTCTAAATCCTGGGTCAATAGCCCACCTGAATACGTCCAAAGGAGCAAACATTCCAGGGTATGGCCAAGGGGTTTGTAGGACTTGATAAGTTCGAAATTGTTGCTGATTGGAATTGTAATACTCATCAGCGAAAAGGCTAAGGAGATCTACCTCTTTCTCAAGTGGAGTCCCATGAGCAGCTACATACCACCCACTCTGGGTAAGGAGAGACATGTAGTTCTGAGCAGTTAGAAATAACTGTGATGGCCAAACTTGGCAAGCACTGCAAGCAGTCAGTAAATGGTCTAGAGATAAAGGGGTATCGCCGGTTTCGACCTTACTCCAAGAACTTGGAGATCGAGATAAAAGCTGGCTAATGTGGGCTTGTTGTACATTCCTCTCCTGCCGTAACTCCTTCAAAATTAAACGACATACTGTATGAAAGCATGTGCTCTTTTCTTTATTTTCCATAAAAACCTCAAGTTCAAATTAGGGGTTATTTGTTCCCATTGGGAATGTCATGTTCTATTTAATCACATAACTCCCATTTTTGGAATCTTATTTCAGGTGCAAGCATATTCTAGGGAAAATACTTGCCGTTTATGAATGAATATAATAGTATTTATATCGTAAATAACCGATATTGCGTTTATTGGAGGGGTTATGGCTTGCACTGATTCAGAAGTGGTAGAGAAATTATTAAGTATTTACAGGGATAAGTTTTCTGGAAAACAAGGTCAAAGATTTTTGATTTCCTCTAATGAAATCAGATCTTTATATGGTTTTGGGAAGTTATTTAACTCTCGGATAGATAAGTTGACGGAGACCGCTTTTGATTCGGGACTGTATTTGTTTGATCTTGGCGAAGGGGAAAGGGGAAGGTTGATAGCTGTCATAAAAAGCGGAACAGTGAATCGATGGCGCCGAGTTCCCAAAAAGATAATTGAGCAGCAT